>CAIZMS010000287.1 GCA_903934155.1 uncultured bacterium
CCTCGACTTCATCAGCCTCTCCCCGTCCGATACCGGGGCCACACATTCAGCCATTATTCCGGTCAGTTACATTGAAGACGAGCGCCTGCGGGTCAGCATGTACCGGCGCATTGCCGAAGCCGGGTTCATCAAGGAAGTCCGCTCCCTGCGCCAGGCCTTCCGCGACCGGTTCGGCCCGATCCCGGCGGAATGCGAGCGGCTCCTGAAGCTGGCCGAAATCCGGATTCTGGCGGCGGAAAAGAAAATCAAGACCGTGGAGGTGGAAGATGGCAAGATCATGCTCAAACGCCACGGCGACTACCTGATGACCAAAGGCCGGTTCCCTCGACTCAGTTCAGACTCCCCCGACATCCGCCTCGACGAACTGCGAAGACATTTAAGGATGAAGGATGAGTTATGAATGATGCATGACAACACGAGGAATGACGCCAAGGTCATCTCGAATAGCACGGATGATGACATAGCCCGCTCACTGGCCATAAGATGGCCGACACAGAAATCATCACTGGTTTCGCAAAGAGTTCATAAGCGAGGCGCGGCAGGCCCAGTGGATCGCGAGCTCGATCCAGACAAGGTGGAACAGAATGATCCCCGCCAGGAAGGCCAGCATCGCGGTCACGGGTAAGGCGACGCCCGGCTCATGCAAATTGGGCCACAGGGCCGCCAGGGAGGAAACGACTCCGGTTGCCAGTCCAAGCCCCAGCATCAGTCGGTGTTCCCCCACGATCATCCGGCGAACCTGCCTTTCGGAATAGCCCACCGCCTTGAGCAAGGCGAATTCCGCTCGCCGCTCCCGGATCGCCCGCAACACCACAATCGCCATGCCCGCACTGCCTAACAGCAACCCCATCCCACCCAGCACCAGGAACATGGCCATGTAGGTCGATTCTACCGCATGAAATTCCTTCAACCGGTCCACCGACGGGATCACATTCAGTCCGAATTTCCCGAGCCGATGCTCCAGCCCTTCCCGTGCCCCCAGCCCCTTCCCCTTCGGAACATCTGCCAGTACCATCAGGGCTCCGCTCTCCGACGGATAGCGCTCTGAAAACGCAGTAACCGAAATCAGGATCGACCCCTGAAACACTGAGACCCGCATGGGTAAGGCCCCCACCAGCTTGACCTTGAAAACAGCGCCCCGCTCGTCCTTGAACAGCAGGATATCCCCCACCTTTTTCTGCAACCCCCACTGTGCTGTATTCAAATCGCCCGCCAACCCCGGAACACACCCGTCCGCAAGGGGCTCCTGGAGCAGCGACCACTTGGCAGAAAAGGCGCCTCGCGACTCCAATGCCGCCGGATCCACTCCCAACAGGCGCGGCAACTGAGCCCGGTTCAAATTCAGGCAACTCGCATCATCCCCGTCCCGCACCTTGATCGGCAAAAGCTCCACCCCCGCCAAGTGCGACTCCTGATCAAGTCGCAGTTTCTTCCAGCCTGCGGAACGGGTCAGGTCGGCGAGAATAGGAATGGACGATTCCCCATACAGGGCGAACCCACCGGTTCCGGAGGACCGTTCCGCGGCCCCTTTCTCGATATTCTCCTGCATCGAGGAGACCGCGAACACCATAAAGCCGCCAACCGCCAGAAGCCCCACGACCGTCAGGCTCCGGGTTCGGCGTCGGCCAAGATTTCTGACACCCAGCGCCGCCAGTGTGAAACGCCCCTGGGCCCGTGCTAATCGGATGAGATAAAGTCGAATGAAACCCAATAGCGAAACAAGGAGCAGACTCCCCGCCGGAAAAAAGAGCTCGCCAGGATTTTTCAGGGGGTTCACCAGCCCCAGAACAACAAGGACAACAGCGACAACAAGGCCGACACAAGGAAGGATGAAGCTGGACTTCTTATTTCTGACTCCTGACTCCTGACTCCTGACTCCTGATTCTGCCAGCAACTCCCTCGCCGGGCGGGCCGTCTGGCGCCAGGTCGCGATCACCAGCGTAATCATTGCCATGACGATTCCCGCCCCAAACCCTTTTAGGATCGTCAGGGGTTCGGCATGGAATCGAATGGCCGTTGAGGCCACCGCCCCTTGCCAGGGATGACTTAAGCCCCAGATCAGGGCCTGGGTATAGAGCACCCCCAGTACGCCGCCCAGTACGCCGCCTGCCACGGCCACCCACAAGCCTTCCCGGATCAACATCCAACGAACCCGGGCGGGCGTGAAGCCGACAGCCAGTAAAATCCCGGTCTCCCTCGAGCGCTGCTGAATGGAGAACGAAAACAACAGCGCGGTCAGCATCAGGGCGGAGATCATGACAAAGCCGCTCATCCCGAGGAACAGCTGACCGAAGTCCAACGCCTCGCCCGCCGCCTTGAGCGCGAGGCGACGCACCGGCGTGAAGGCGAACCCTAACTCGCCCGGCTCCAGGTGCTTCAGCAGGAATGCACCGAGCTCAGCCGTATCGTTTGTACCGGCCTTAAACCGAATCGCCGTCAAATCGCCGAACCGGTTCGCCCACATCGCCTGCCCCGCCTTCAAGGTCACGAACGCCTTGGGCGTGTCGCGAAACTCGTTCCAGTATGCCTCGTTCGGCTTGTCCTCCACTTTCTCCAGATCCAGCGGCATACCGATATCCCAGTCGGCACAGCGTCCCGCATCCGTCAGCCCCGGGAAACGGGGAGCCAATTCCCGTTCCCGGCTCAAGACCTCCATCGGGACGATGCCACACACCCGGAATACCCGGCTAGTCTCCACAAATTTCCCCGACGACGTAAACTCATAGTAAGCCACCCTGACCCGGCCCCCTTCCGTGAGAGCCAACTGGTC
This sequence comes from uncultured bacterium, assembly GCA_903934155.1. Taxonomy (GTDB): domain Bacteria; phylum Verrucomicrobiota; class Kiritimatiellia; order CAIKKV01; family CAITUY01; genus JAABPW01. The sequence continues at coordinate 2,771 of CAIZMS010000287.1, forward strand.
AGCCGTCCAGCGGTTGACAGCAATCTCATCATCTTTCATGCCGGGAGGAACCACTCCTATCCCCGACGCAGGATCCATGGCCATGACAAATGAGTACGGAGTGGAATGAGTTTGCCCTTCACAAGAAATTGAATTGACCAGATAAGTCAGGGCACCCGCCGAATTCCCCACTCCCGCGGCCACTCGTCCCACGGCCGCGTCCATCATGATCCGGTCACTTTCAAGCTGATAACACGCGTTATCAAGGCTCTTCCGCCAGACCAACCCCATGTCATTCAAGCGCCATATTTTCCTGAGAGCAGCATTGAAATCCCCGTCACCCGTGAGCAGAAGATTGGCCCGGCCCTCTAACCCGCCCAATTTCTGAAGGCTCCCCAGGTTGACAAAGGCGTTGCAGGAAACAATCTGGTTGGCTGTCAGACTGAATCGGCCGGACTGCTCGTCGCCCCAGATCGCGACGACTGTAAAGGTACCCCTCACCGTTTCGTCCCCTTTTCGGGACGACAGTGGGGCGTCATGAGGAAGCAGGGATGGCTTGCTAAATCGCATGGAGATTGAATCGCCTGGCGCAACCCCCAGTTCCGCCGCGAGTTTGGCATTGAGGGCGACCCCGTCCGCGGGCACTCCCTGCCCCCGCCCGCCGGCAAGTCCCTGGAACCGTTCATCCACCCCAACAATCTGGATGCTATTCACCTGCCGATCAGCCGGGCCGAGGGCAACGCCCCGGAATATCAGGGCAGGCGTCATGGCGATGGTGGTTTCGGACTGCAACCGATCGGCAAGATCGGCAGGGAAATAACGCCCTTTTGTTTCGAGGGCATAATGGGCGCCACCCAACCGGAGCAGTGCCGACCGAGTCAGGGTGTACTGGACGGAGTCACCCACCAGCAAGGCGCCAACCAGAACCGCCACGGCCAGCGTAATTCCAGCCAGGACGCTGAGATGCGACCAGGCATAATACCGCGTGCTTCTCCAAGTGAGCAGAAACTTCGTCATGTTAGGGATTCCCAGGCACCAGAGTGCCGTCGACGAGCGTATAAAGACGATCCATGCGCCGGGCCAACGGAAGGGAGTGGGTGACCACAATGAGTGTCGTGCCCTGATCCCGATTCATTCGCACGAGCAGATCCGCCAGCGATTCAGCCCCCACCCGATCCAGGGAGCCAGTCGGTTCATCTGCCAGCAATAACCGGGGCTGGTTGATCATGGCACGCACCACCGCCACCCGCAACTGTTCACCACCGGAAAGTTGTCCGGGCCGGTAGTCCAAACGGGGTGAAAGACCAACCTGATCCAAAAGGGCCCGGGCCCGGGTTTCTGCGATCTGAATCGATTCAGATCGGGAAATCAGGGTTGGAACCAGGACATTTTCGAGAACATTGCACTGGGGTAAAAGGTGATGTTGCTGAAACACAAAACCGATCTTCCGGTTCCGGATGGCCGCCTTTTCAACCTCCCCCAACCGCCCCAACTCCTGTCCTTCCAGAATCACGGATCCGGCGAAGGGGAAATCCAGCGTCCCGATGATGTTCAACAGGGTGCTCTTCCCGCACCCCGATGGCCCGATAATGGCGATGGATCGACCGATTTCAACTTCCAGGGAAATGGATTTCAACACCTCAACCGTTCCGCCGGATGGCGCCGGGTAACCCTTGGCAATGTCCTTCAAGATCAACATTGGTGCTGTCATACTGCCTCCCTGTCCTAGCGATACAAAATCAGGAATCCGTCATCCGTCCCGACAATCACCCCGGCCCCGGTGATCGCCGGTGAGGTCAGGGAGTCGGCCGCCTTATTGGCCCATACCGGCTTACCGGTGGCGAGGCTGAACAGAAACAGCGTCCCTTCCGAGGACACCACCACCTTGTCCCCGGCGACAACGGGCGAAGACGGAGTTCCTTCAACCTTGGCGGCCCACATGGCTTTTCCGGTTTTCCGGTCCAGACAATACACCCGGCCATCGCTGGAGCCCGCTATCACCCGGTTGGATGTCACGGCGGGAGTGGTAAAGACCTCATTGCTGGCACAGCGACTAGACCACACGATCCTGCAACCGGGACTATCCACACACACCACGGAACCATCCCGCGTTCCGATAAACGCTTGATTGCCATCCACCGCCGTGCCACCCGCCATGGGCCCGCGGTCACCCAGATTGATCGCCCCGATCGATTTTCCTGTGGCCAGGGACAGGATATGGATGACCGAATCACAGGCCCCGAAGAGCGCCACGCCGGGCCCCACGGCAGGCGGAGTGTCGCACCGCGATACAGACTCCGAAGCCCAGATCAGGCTACCATCTCCTGAAGAGAGACATTTCAGAACCCCATCATTCCGCGACATCACCAAAACGCGGGCCGCCGCGCCGTTTTCCCCCGCCACCCAGTTCGGGGACCCAAGAACATCCTCTCCTATTTTCTGCTTCCATCGCACGGCACCGGTTCCGGAATCAAACGCATGCAGGAATCCCTGGTCGGTTCCGATGAGCACCATCCCGGCGAGACATAGAGGCGGGGTGGAAAAGGATTCCCGTGACTCGGTTGCGGAATTAGCGGGCTTCCCCAACGACACCGCCCAGACCCGCTTACCCTTCAGATCAACGGCCATAAGTCCGCCATTTTCAACCGCCACAAATATCCGTTCCCCGCAGACAACAGGCGGAGAAGCCACCGGGGCACCCAGCCGACATCGCCATTGCACCTCAAGGGATTCCGGCAACGCCACCGACGAAACGCCCCGCAGTCCGGCATCACCGTGGTAGAGCGGCCAATCGTCAGACGCACCTGCCGAAGCCAAAATTGTCGTCATTATGACAAGCACACTAACCCATGTTCTCATAAACCCCAATCATGGCATCCGCCGTCTTGGATACATTAAACCGCTCACGAACGGCTTTTCGCCCCGCCTGACTCAATCGGCGCCAGCGCGGCTCATCCCGCAGAAGTGACTCAAGTTCGCGGACCAGCGCGGACGGGTCGGCCGGGTCATAGGAAACACCCCCGCCGGTCGCCTCAATAATTTCAGGAGAGGCGCCCAGTCGCGGCTGAACAACCGGCACGCCACTGGCCATGGACTCCAGCATGAACATCCCGAAAGCCTCGGGATGCGGCATCGGAACTGACAACACCGTCAGCGACTGAAGAAACTCACGCTTGGTTTTCCGGTCAAAGACCTGACCAAACTCCACCGCCTCGAGCAGGTTTTTTGCCGCCAGCTTTTCCTTCAATCGTGCCAGAAATGAATCATCCTCCGGAGTCTTCCCCCCCGTGATCTTCAAGGTCACAGCCCCTGCCAAGCCCCGTTCCCGGATTTGAATAAAGGCATCTACCAAGGCTCCCAGCCCCAGGGATTCTGACATTCGGGAAAGATAGCCGATAACAGGTTGACCGGGAATCCATTGCGCCTCCCCGTACGAATCCGCACTAACCCCGATCGGAATCACATGAAACTTGCCTGAGGGAACCCCCTTCAGCCGATCCTGCATCACCCGGTTATAATACTGACTGACAGGAATGAAGGCCGCGATATCCCTCGCCTTATCCGTCATCAGCGCCCAGGCCTTCCGTGCCGCCACAGGCTCCATGGAATCAATCCAGGAGTCTTCATCCTGCAAGGTACAGACAACCGGCACGCCCACTTCACGCCGGATCCGGCCGGCCAGTCCGAGCAGCAGGGCATTGGAAAGGTGAACCAGATCGGGTTTCTCATCGTGCTTCAACCAGGAAACTAGGCGATCCAATTCCTCCTTCTGCCCCCCATTCTCGCCATTCAGAACGGAAAGCGTCATCTCTTCAAGGCCATGGGCGCGGGTTGTCCCCGCCCGCTTGGCTACCCAGGCCAGAAGCCGACGCGAATCCAGATGACTCCGGACCCATTTCGGAAGCAACCGGAACCAGGGAAACATCTGAGCGAGATAGACCCCCACGGCACCGTAGAACACCGGACTATGCGGTGCCCCCATGTCTTCCCCTTCCGTGAAGAGCGGCAGATACATCGGCACCAGCACCACATCATGCCCCCGCGCCCGCAAGGCCATGACCAGCTCCTTGTCACGCATGCAGTTCTGGCAGTAGAACACATCACCAGTTCCGGGAATGATATGAACGATTTTCATCTTCCTACAACACAAGAAATTGCTTATTTCCCTTCAACGCCTTATCGAATGTAACCGTATGACAGGCGCCAAACCTTCCGTTTGCCCGGCCGATCAGATAGTCAGCGAAGTCTCCTCTCCCGGACCGATAATCACCCCATGCGCTCCAGGCTATTTCCTTGTCCAGAATCGTAAACTGAGCCGTTCTCAGGATCCGGTCAAGGGTCTCCGCCACTTCTTCGCGTCCATAGTCGTACGCCGTCTCCAAAACCCACACAAGCTCGCACAGTACGACAGGATGGATCAGAAGCTTCTCGCCCTTCGTCAGGGCCTCCTCAACGATTTTGGAGGCCTTTCCGGCCTGACCCGGATCATCATTCGTGAGATAGCGAATGAGAACATTTGTATCCAACCCGGTCACGCCTTCGCCCCTCCCCGCTGCCGAACCGCCTGCCGCATGGCATCGAGTGAAACCGGCTTGCGCCCAGGCTTGTAAAGAACGCCCTTCAGGCTTCGCACATCCTCGATGGCGGGACGCATCAGCACCTCTCCGCTTTCCTTGACAAGAAAGTCCAAGGTATCCCCGGGATGCAGATGTAAATAATCCCGGATGGGCTTCGGAATCACCAATTGCCCTTTACTTGTCAGCGTTGCAGTAGCCATAAACCCGGCCTCCTTACATAATATGTTGTTTTCTTACATCAAGGTAAGATTACCTGAAGACGCTGTCAAGCGTCTGCCTTCCACGCCAGTGCCCCAGTCGGGCATTCACGGACACAGTCGGCGGCGGCACTGCCCAGGGCGGATTCCAATGAATCGCCGAAGGGCACACCCACAACGGTTTCGTAGCCACGACCGAGGAAAGCCAACCCGGAAAGGCGCACACAGATTCCGCACTTGATGCACTTACCGGGCTCATAGATGACATGAGGCGACCGGGTTCTTGAGAATGTCGTCCTCGCTCCTACCGTATAGGTTTTCTGACTGGCCCCATACTCGCAGGCGAATTCCCTTAATTTGCAGTCCCTCGCCTTCCGACAATCGCACTGCAGGCAACGTCGGCTCTCCTGGAGGGCCTGGTCTACGGAGTACCCCGCCCCATAGTAACCCCCAACCTCCACACGGGCGCAAGGATCGGCATCCTTCATCATGGCATCAATTTCCCTGTCCTTGAGCTGCCCAAGCCGTGACTCAAACGGCTTTTTCACACCCACCACGGGGGTGCCGCCCAGCCACTGGTCGATGGCGCAGGCAATCGACTTTCCGTGCGCCACGGCACGAACTGACATCTGCCCGGCATGCACCACTTCACCACCGGAGAAGATCATGGGATCGGAGGTGCGGAATGTATTCGCCTCCACCTGGACTCCCCGTCCATCCGATTCGACCTCCCAGACACTATGAGTCTGGTCGGGCCTTCTTCCCGGCGTCAGCACAATGGCGTCATAGTCGGCCTTCAAATGCTTGAACCCCTCGCCGGGCTCGATCCTGTACTTCATCCTGAACTCAACACCCAATTTCCGGATTACCTCGATTTCCCGATCCAGAATCTCGGCCGGAAGCCTATCGCGGTCGACCCGGTAGCGGAGTTGTCCGCCCGGCTCATCCTGTTCATCAAAAACCGTACAGGCATAACCCGCCCGGGCCAGATGAAAGGCGGCGGCCAGACCTGCCGGTCCGGCACCAATGATGGCGACTTTCCCGGATCCTGACGCCGCCCGGAGGTCGGCGTCCACCTTTAAGGCGGTATCCGCCACAAACCGCTTCAACAAACAAATCGAGACGGGGGAGTCGTGGCGTCCCCGGCGGCAGGCCTTCTCGCAGGGCGCAGGGCAGATTCTCCCCAGAACGGCAGGCAGAGCAATTTTATCCGTAACCGTTTCGAAAGCCGCATCCATTTGGCCGGCCGCAATCTGGCGGATCATCAGGGGAATATCCATCCGGGCCGGACAGGTTGTCGTACAGGGCGCTTCACAGTCACCCCCATGTTCACTCATCAGGAGATCGAGCACCTTCTTCCGTTCCTGCCGCACCTCGGCGGAGTCGGTATGGATCACCATGCCCTCCATCGCGGGCGCACTGCACGAGGGAATCAACCGGCCAGAGGTCTCGTCCTTGACAACGCAAATCATGCAGGATGTAAAAGTCGGTTTTCCCGGAAGATGACAGAGCGTGGGGATGGTGATGCCAAGACACCGTGCCGCCTCCAGCACAGTCACTCCGTTTTCGACAGTCACGGCACGGTCATCAATCGTCAACAGCGGCATACTTAACTCACTTCCTTATCCACCGACACTCCCGGCGACCCCAGAACAACGGCGCGCGACGGGCACACCTGACGGCAGGAATCACACTTCGTGCATTTGTCCTGCTGGATTTCGTGCTTCCGGTAGGGCGCCGGAGCAATGGCCTCCACCGGACAGATCTGGGTGCATTTCGTACACCCGATACAGTCCTCCGTAATGGTGTAGGCAACCAGTTTCCGGCATTTCAGGGCTGGGCACCGCCCCTCCAGGTGAGCCTGATACTCGTCACGAAAATACCGGATCGTGGACAGCACCGGATTGGCCGCCGTCTTACCCAATCCACACAAGCTCCCGCCCGCCGTGGTGCGAGCGAGCGCTTCCAATCTTTCAATATCCCCCTTCACGCCCCGACCCTCGCACAGCCGTTCGAGAATTTCCAGCATCCGCTTTGTCCCTACCCGGCAAGGGGTACACTTTCCGCAGGACTCATGCTGGGTAAAGGTCATGAAATAGCGCGCCAGATCCACCATACAATCGGAATGATCGAGCACCACGAGACCGCCTGACCCCATGATGCACCCTTCTGCAGCAAGGGATTCGTAGGTCACCGGCGTGCTTCCCAGCGAAGCGGGCAAACATCCTCCTGAGGGGCCACCAATCTGAACCGCCTTGAACCCCCGCTCATCAGGAGTTCCCCCGCCGATTTCTTCAACGATATCCCGGACTGAAATCCCCATGGGAACCTCAATCAAGCCGCCCCGTACTACTTTTCCGGCCAGGGAGAACACCTTGGTTCCCCGGCTCGTCCCGGAACCCATCTCCTGAAATGCTCCGGAGCCGTTACGGAGAATCCACGGAACCATGGCCAGGGTCTCCACATTGTTGATCGCGGTGGGCTGCCCCCAAAGCCCGCTCGTGGCAGGATAGGGAGGACGGAAGCGAGGCATGGCGCGCCGTCCCTCAATGGAAGCCAGCAAAGCCGTTTCTTCGCCACTCACAAAGGCCCCGGCCCCTTCCACAATCTTGAGCGTCAGGTCAAATCCACTGCCCAGAATATTCGAACCGAGCAACCCGTCCGACTCCATGCGCGCCATGGCGGCTCGAATCCGCTGAAGCGCAAGCGGATACTCGGCACGGATGTAAAGATACCCCTCATGAATTCCCATCGCGTAGGCGGAAATCACAATCCCTTCAAGGACACGGTACGGAAATGACTCCAGCAGCATCCGATCCATGAACGCGCCAGGATCCCCTTCATCGCCATTGCACACCAGATATTTCGGCGAGCCGGGCGCCTCCCGAACCGCCGCCCATTTTCGACCCGTCGGAAAGCCCGCACCGCCCCTACCCCGCAACCCCGAGCGGGTCACTTCCTCCACAATCCGTTCCGGTTGACCAGCGTTCAGACACGCCTTGAGCGCGATCCATCCGCCGTGGCCCCCGTACTCGACGATATCGAGGGGATCGAGATCGCCACACCACTCCGAGGCAATCCGCTTCTGCTTGCCAAGAAAGGAACATACCGGGGCATCACGGACATCCAGGGCGTAACGGCTCACCGGCGCCCAGGTATCGTCGGTCAGAAGATGCTCCAGCACGGTGTCCAGCCCAGCCCGGATCCGACGCACAATTCCGCCCGGTTTCAGGTTTCTTCGAACGATCCGAGCCGCTTCTTCCGCCCGTACTTTCGCATAGGTCACCGGCTCGCCACCGTCAGCGACAATTTGAACCAGCGGAGTCTGGTGGCACATCCCGACACACCCCACCGGCTTGATGACCGCCGCAGCGCCCAGTCGCTTAACTTCGGCTTCAAGTTGCCGTCGAACCTCCTGGCTCCCGCCCGCCACGCAACAGGAACCGACACCAATCCGAATTTCCGTAAGCCCTGCCCCTCCGGCCAAACCCTGGTCATGCCGTTCCGGCACGACCCCACGCTTTTCCAGCTCCAGAAAATCATGCAGCGCGCGGGACACGGTCTGCGAGGTCAGATGCCCGTAGGTGATATCATCAATCTTGATCACCGGCGCCAGGGTGCAACAACCCAGGCAGGCGACTCGCTCGAGGGTAAATACGCCATCGGAATCCGTGTCCTCACCCTCGCCGAGTTTCAGATGACGTGCCAGGGCATCCTGAATCAACTCCGATCCCTTCACGTGACAGGCGGTTCCGTGACAGATACTGATGATATGGCGGCCGACCGGCTTGTGCCGAAACTGGGAATAGAAGGTCGAGACCCCGGCTATTGCAGCAGGCGTGATCTCCGTCAGCTCACAGACCCGACGCAAGGCAGCCTCCGGAAGGTACCGGTACCGTTGCTGAAGCCGCTGCAGGATGGGAATCACCGCCGAGGCGTCACGCCCGAATTCCGCCACAGCCTCATCAACACTATGGAGATCTTCATTCATCAGTTCGCCTTGTTTCCGATGCAATACAAGGTCTTGAGTCCCCGAATCAGAATACGATCACCCACAAATACCGGTGAGCTGTCGCTCGGTTCGCCGAGGGTCGCCTTACTAATTTCCTCGAATTGCCGGCCCGCCTTGAGAATGAATACTGTTCCATTCCGGGCAACTAGATAGAGCTTGTCCCCCGCCAGTCCGGGCGACCCGTAAAACTCCCCATCCAGATTATGATCCCAGACTTTCTTCCCCGTCTTCACCTCCAGGCAGGTGATGAGCCCCCCTGAATGCGCAAAAAACACCAGCTCCCCGTTACTGACCGGCGAGGACACATCGGTCACCCCATCCTCGGAAGTCCAGGCCACATGAGTGGCCGTAACATCCCCTGAACCATCGGGCCGGATGGCATAGATCCGATCCCCGGTAATGGAGGCCAGCACCAGGCCTCCCGCAAAAATCGGCGATGGCCCGACATCGGAACCGCTGCATTTGACAGCCCAGAGTTCTCGGCCCGATGCCGGATCGTAGGCAATGATCGCGTCGTTGGCCATGGTGATCAACTGTGCCCCTTTTTCCGTTTCAGCCACCACCGGCGATGACCAGGAATCCGAAACCTTGCGCGGGGTACTCCAGGCCGTTTTTCCGGTCATGGCATCAAGAGCAAGCAGACGGGAAGGAATTCCCTTTTCCGCATCCTGATCATACTGAATCAATACCTTATCCTGAAACCTCGCCAGGGACGAGGAATGGCCATAACGATTGAAGGGAAGACCCAAATCCAGCGTCCAGAGGGTTTTCGCACACGGATCAATCGCGACCACATCGCCATTGGCAAAAATCGAACACACCAACCGGTCATCCGTCACCGATGTGGGTGCCGCGTAACCGGTATCCTGGAAAATTTCCGGAACTTTTTTCGATGAATTGGCAATCCCCTTGGCCTCCACCTGCCAGAGCCGGGTTCCGGTGGCCAGATCATAACAATACACCACGCGCGTTTCGGCGGAGGCACCGGTCAAATACACCTTGTTCCCCCACACCACAGGAAGACTCATACCTGAAAGCGGAACCTCGACTTTCCATAGAACACCCGAGCCAGTCGCACCATCCCAGGCCACCGGAAAGTTTGTCGAGGCCGCCACACCGTTTCCCGATGTCCCACGGAAGGAGGGCCAAGTGATTGCCGTTTCCCGAACAGAATCGCCGCTTGTGTTTACGGTGGACGCCGACGTCCCGGCGGCGTCAGAGCTTGAGAGGGGCTTGTCAGACACTGACCCCGCCCGGAGGTCGCGATCCACCTGTCCAAACCAGACCGCAATAGCCAATATCACCCCCCCCAGCCCCGCCAGGACCCACCGCGCGACGGACTCAGCCTGTAGCGGATCGGGCCCCGGAGGATACCCGCGCGGCTCCGGCTGTCTCCGCCGGAGCCATGCCACGGCTTGCAAACTGAGCAAGGACACGACCATCCCCGTCAGCAGGAGAATGATCCCCATCTTTCGCGATGCCAGTCCGGTGAAATAGAGATGCCGGACAACCTGATCCAAATCCCTGATTTTGTCGGTGACCGCCTGATCGACCGGACTCGCCTTCAGAATCTCCCGCAAGTGCTCCAGCTCAGGCAATTCCAGGGGAGAAGCCATCCTGACCGCCATGCTGTTGGAGACCAGAAGCATCCCAACCAGCAACGAAAAGACACAGGACACCACGGCCACGGCACAGGCCATTCGGTACAAGGATTGAGATGACTTGCTTTCCAAGCTCATGGTTTCAGCCTTTTCTGTTCCTTCGGGCATGACCGAAAACACCGTGCGCAACTCAGGCACTCGCCCCGATCCGGCTCATAGGCATCCCGTGACCTCCTGATCGACACTCCCACCATACTCATGCCGAAAACAAACCCCAGAAATCCGCCCAGACAGGCGCCTCCCACACGGAATTGACGACGCACCGCCTCGGCCTCCGCTCTGAGGACTTGAGGATTACGCCCCCCACTCCGGAATGCCTCCAACTCCAGCGCGTACTTTTTTTCAACGGCCGGATGATTCGATCGCAACACCTGATCCAATTTCACCTTGCTGTTGATCGGGGCCAATACCCCCTCCAACCGGGAACCCGTCCACAACCCGATACCCGTCAGAAAAACCAGGAGCAAGAGAAGCCATTTCATCCGGCGAACCCCAATCCCACGAGACTCGGATACCAGCGATGCGACCGGCACCCGTATGGCATCAAACGGACAGGCTCGCTCACACAATCTACATTTGACGCACTCATCAGGGGTAATCGTGGCGTGCCATTTAGACAGGCGTGAGGCCCAGTTCAACAACACCCCGTAGGGACAGAGAAACCGGCAGAACGGGCGAGCCACAACGATTCCCACAAGCAATAAGAACACCCCTGCCAGAAGCACCGAGAGCTCCCCGCCAAGCCGGAATATAGGCACAAAGGGATCATGCCGGCAGATGATGAAGGCTGACCCGGTCGCGGCCAGCAGAACCGCCAGGCCGAGGTAAACAACGGGAACCATCCCCAGTGCCAGTGAAACAGGACGTGGCAACCTTTTCGGAAAGAGAATCATCATTTCCTGAATCGCACCCAGCGGACAGACGGCGGCGCAAAATACCCGCCCGAAGAACAGGGCAAACACAAGCGGAAGAATGAAAAATGCCGCCACACTCAAAGGGAGAACCGCCTCGTTCCCGGACAACCAGGCGGCCACATTCTGAATGCCGCCAATGGAACAGACACACCCCTTACGCCAAAATCCGAAATACAGGAGGGAAAAGACCGTCAGCAGAAATACCCCGCGCCGGGATCGCTTCTTCAGGATCAGCCAGGCGGCCAGGGACAAGGCTCCCCCCAGAACCAGAACATCCAGCAGCTCCCATGACGCCACCCTCGGGGCAGGAACACTGATCGCCGGCATGGAATACCCGCTCTCGAATTGCGGCTGGGGAAACCGGTTCTCCCCCAAGACCGTCAAAACCGGCATCAGCAAATAAAAAAGGAGCGCCACCGTTCTCATCATGATGCCGAACTTTCTGTCCCGGCTTTCAAACGATAGGGCGTTGTCGCCGGGATCTGCCGAAAGGCATCCGACGGGCAATCCCGGGCGATGGAGCACTCATTGCAATTCACACACCGGTCATGACGAACCTGCAGCACGAGCGAACCGTTGCCGAAGGCCGAGCACCCCTTGACGCAGCGACCGCACCCGATACACAGCGACTCGTCAATGGTGTATTCGTAATACGGCTCCTCAATAAATTTTCTTCGGATAGCACCGGTGGGACAAATCTGGTTTTCGGCGGCACTATTGAGGGTTGTTGCACCCGGCTGAAAGAACCCGAAGCACAAACGGCAATAGCCGCACTGCGCAGGCCGGTGGACACACTTCACCGCAGACGACTGTAGCACGCAATGCGTGGCGCATCGGCCACACTGAGTGCATTTTGAGGGATCCAACTGCCAAACCTTGCGGCCTACGGAAAGAACAGCCGACGGGCAGAAGGCCACATCCGGACAGCCTTTGCAGAGTTTCTGCCGATCAAAATCGCCCGCTGACTGGCATCGCCGCCCCAGCATCACGCGGGCACCCATACCCGCCAATCCGACCAGCAAGACCCCCCGGAGAAAATTCCGCAGAAATTCACGCCGACTTTGCACAACTCCTGTTACCTTCAATTCACTCATGGATAGACCCGCACCCCGTCCGCCGAGGGATCCAAAACAAGAACCCGACCCTTGGAATTCACGGCCAGATCCAGCCCGACGATATCTTTTTCCCACTCCGACTGCCCCGAAATGATCCCGGCAAACCGGCCCGTGGCATCATACCGCTTCACCCGGACAATATGCTTCTCGCTGGTTACAAAAAAACCATCAGGCGCCAAAGCCATATTGCTCGGGTTGCAACACCCGCAAAAACCGTCATCCTCAACAGAAGCCCGGCCCCATGAAGACAAAAACCGGCCATCCGCGGTGAAATGCTCAAGGCGATGCATCCCGGGGTTGACGACCCATAGCGAGCCATCAGGGGCCGTCGCAACATCGAAGAACGCGCTGGGCACCACGAATCCCTCCGGGCGGAGGGAAGGCTCCTTACCGCTAATCGATCCCGACACCTCGCCCGCCAGTGTAAACCGCCACACCACCCGGTTCTGGCAATCCGCCACATACACGAAATTGGATGAGACAGCAATGGACGTGATCATGGTTTTCGGGTGCGGGCTTTTCCAAATCGCCGTGCGGGTGCCATCCGAACCGAAGACTTCAACATGAGTATCCATCCCGGCAAAGATATCGCCATGAGCCGACACCGCCAGCGCCCGCACGGGGCCAGAAACGGCAAAGGACAAGAGGAACTGGCCAAGGACATCCAGAACTTCAATGCCGGTATTCGAGCCTATGATGATCCTGTCAGATGGCCCAACGGCCAGAGCCGTCACATTGGAGAGGGCGGGCTTGATCCAGCCAGCCCGGGCGGAGGTCTGGGGGTCGGTTCCGATTTTTTTCACCGAGCCAACTTCATACCGGCATTCCACCGGGGTAGAACACGGGCTACAGGGGGGCGGCATCACGCGCCACGCCGCCAGGATGAGCGCCACGCCGCCTGCCACAAGAACCAGTTTACCCGTCCCACTCATTCATTCCTCCCTACCGCACATCCAAACACTGCATTGTTCCAAAATCCCGAACCAGGAGTCGGCCTCCGGCCAAGGCAAGAGGAGCCCAGGCTTCCTTGCCCGCCAACACCCTGGCTTGCGCCAATTTCTGATACCCGTCCGGAGTAGCCCGGATCATGGTCAGCATTCCATCGTCATCCAGAATCAGCAATTTCCCGTCAGCCACCATAAAGGGCCCCAGCCCGAACCGCTCCGAGGCCCCGCTGGTCCAAACCACCCGTCCGTCGGGTTCCATGCAAACCGCCTGCTTGCGGAGTGCGCCGGCATCCGCAGGCAGCACGGTGTAGAGATAACCTTGATGGAAGACCGGAGTGTGCTGCTCACAGGCAAAGGTTTTCTTATCCACCTTCTTCAGAAGCTTTACAGAAAACCGCGTCCCCTCCTTCACGATCTGAAACAGCGCACTCCCCGCGCCGTAACCGGAGGTGATCCAGAAACGACCATCCCCCACCGGGACAGGCGTTGGGGCAACAACCTGATAGTTCCATTGATCGGTCTCCCAGAGAACGGTTCCGGCATCCTGCGTCTCGGCCGAGACTCCGACAATCCCGCCAACCGCACAATACAGGTACATCTTTTTCCCGGCGAATTCCATCGGCATGACCGAGGAATGCGACATCTTCCATTTTCGAGGATTGGGGGTTTCCCAGAGCACCTTGCCGGTTTCACAATCCACCCCCGCCAACAGAACCTTGCCCCCTACCCCGAGCACCGCCTGGGTGCCGTCGATCAGGGGACATTGGCCGGTGTACCACATCGGCACTTCCACGCCCCAATCCCGCTCCAGATCCAAGCCCCACTTGAGATCCCCCGTCACGGCATCGGCACACATCACATGGCACCGCGGCCCGATGTCAACCACATGGCGATCCGTCACGGCAGGGACGGTTCGCGAAATCCCGTGATTCCGCTTGATCCTGACCTTGTACGAACGGCGCCAGACTTCACGCCCATCCTCCATGGAAAAACACCGGAGCGCATCCTCTCCCGCCGCACCATCATAATCCAGCACATAGGCGCACCCGTTCCGGATCGCCGGCCCGGCATAACCCTCGCCGAGCGGGATAGACCAGAGACGGTGCGGCCCTCCAACGGGCCAGGAGTCGGCCAGTTTTTCAGAGGCCGGCGCCAGGTTGTCATGACGGGCTCCGCGGAAGGCAGGCCAGGAATCCTGCAACGAAGAAGGCACCCCATCATACCGGATGAAGGTCTCGCCAATCCGCACAGGGGCCTCGGCCACCACGGCAGACTGAACAGCTCCTGAAGTTTCGCCGGGTAGAGGAATCCGCTTGAACGTAGACACCCCGGAGAGTGTCCCTCGCCACCAGAACAATACCGCCGCAGAAACAAGCACCCCGATCAGAACAATCAGTACGGCGGGAAGAGCCCCCCTCCCTCGCTGTTCTCCCTGAAAGATACCCGGTGATGCCATGCGTTCAACCGATCCTACTTGCCCAGATTAAGCGCAACCAGGGTTCCCCCACTATTTCGACAGTACAAAACGCCCCGGCACAAAACCGGCGCCGTCCAGCAGGTTTTCTCCAACACCTTGCGGGCCGAGGAAATTTCCTCATATTTTTCAGGCGATGCTTTGATCACGAATAAATCCCCATCTTCATTCAGGGCAATTAAATGATTCCCTGCAGCGGAGAGCGACCCGAACCCAATTTTCTGACTCCACTTCTCGGCCCCCGTTTTAAAATCAATACATTTCAATGAACCATTTCCTGCGTTTCCATCGAAGCCATACAAAAACCCTTTCACTAAAACACAACTGCTGAACTGGTTCTTCATGGTCTTGTTTTTCCAGACCTCCCGGGGTGCCGACCCGCTGATATCAATAACGGTGCCCGCGTTGTTATACCCCGAGGAAATGAACATAAGCCCCTCCGACACAATGGGATCGGCGGCATTGACGTCATACGACGTCTTCCATGGAAATGACCAGAGTTTGCTGCCTGTTGCCAGATCGACACCATACAGGGCTTTTGCGCCGAACAGAGCCAGGCACTCTTTCCCGCCCCCAGAAAACTCAACCGGTGCGGCATAGCCCCCTTTCCCCCCCGGACTGGACCAGACCTTGGCGCCCGTATTCCGGTTCAAGACCACACCATACTCACCTGCATTCACCAACACCTTGTCGCCCTTGATCACCGGGGAGCCAGAGAACCCCCACCCCAGGTTGACGGCTCCGTATTCCTTCATCAGGTCCTTGCTCCACTTGACCGCACCGGTTGCCGCATCCAGGCACAGCAAGAGTCCTTCACGGCTCAGGGAATAAACCAACTTGCCATCTGTGGCGGGAGTGGCACGCGGTCCGGGATAACTCCCTGCTTCACACGGATAGGAATGTTTCCATAACGCCTTTCCATCCTTCAGGGAAAGAGCATAAAGGGTGTCGGATTTATCCTTGTGCCCCATTGTAAAAAGCCGATCGCCCTTGATGGAAACGGCGGAATACCCTTCCCCCACTTCTGCTTTCCACAGGATTTTCACACCGCCTTGAAGGGCAAGCGGGTTCCATTGGGTCTCCCTGGAGATCCCGTCACGATTCGCCCCACGGAACTGAGGCCAGTCATAGACTTCTGCACCTTGCGCATGGCCCGCAACAATCCAACCCGCCAACCCGATTGCCATCATTGTCGTACACCGCATCGTCGACCTCCTGTTTGATCCGCACTCTGTGTCTGGAATCAGTTTCTGCTCGAAAGGCGTCACAATACAGGATTACGATGATGATTACGATTACGATTATGAGCCTCTTCTCATTTATTTCGCCTTGATTCCATTCCCATATTCCTTTATTGGGCAGGCCATGAATACATCCAAAACACTTTCCCCGAAGTCGCTGGTTCTGACCTTTGGGACCATGGCGTTATCCCTGCTCCTCAGCCCGGACGCCAAATCGGCCACCAACACAATTGAAACAGTCGTAGTCTCGGCACGGCGCTGGACGGAACCCCTTCAATCCGTGCCCGGCGCCGTCACCGTTCAAAATGCCGACACCCTTCAGTCGGCTGGTGTCCGGGATTTGCGTGATGCAGCCCCCACCGTGCCAAACCTGACGCTCGGCGATTTCTCCGTGCGCCGGCTCACTTTCCCCTATATGCGGGGCATTGGATCCGGCCGAAACAGCCCCGCCGTCACCACCATCATTGACGGCGTCCCCCAACTTTCCTACGCCACCGCCAACCAGGAACTGCTCGATGTCGAACGGATTGAATTCCTACGCGGCGCCCAGGGTTCCCTGTATGGCCGTAACACCCTCGGTGGCGCCATCAATATTGTCCCCCGTCTTCCCACCCGGGATCCCGCCGCTTCCTTCAGTCTCGCCACCGGAAGTGAAAATTTCTTTGACGCCCGGGCCTCCAGCGAGGGGCCTCTCGGAGCCAACAAAGCCGCCGGCAGCGCAAGCGCGGGCTATTCCCGGCGTGATGGATATACCCACAATGACATCACGGGAAACCGGTTGGACAGGCGTGAGTCGTTCTTCGGTCGCGCTCAGATGCTCTGGCCCGACGAGGGGCCGTGGACCTACCGTCTCAGCGCAGGCGGTGAAGTGGATCGCGATGGCGACTACGGCCTGGGCGACCTGGCGACAATCCGCGCCCGCCCCCACCATGTGGCCCATGACTATGAAGGCAGCTCAGAACGCGATCTGGCGCAGCCTGTCTTTACCGCAACACGCAAAGGCGACAAGGCCGACTTTGTTTCAACCACCGCCTTCCAATGGTGGCGTTCCCACGACCGGACCGACCTGGATGCCACCCCCGCCGACCTGATTCGCCGGGACAACGAGGAAAATCAGCAGGCGTATATCGAGGAACTCCGCTTGATGTCGCCGGAAAACGCCCCCGTCACACTCGGCGACCGCCTTACCCTCCGGTGGCTGCTCGGCGCCCTGGCTTTCCACTCGTCCTATTCTCAACGCGCCTTCAACGACTACCGACCCGGCTCCGTTGCGATGCTCGGCCTCCCGTTCCCCTTTCAACAGCATGATGATGCTGATCTTGCCGACACCGGACTGAGTCTCTTCGGGCACACCACGCTCACCCTGGATGAACGGTGGGAACTCGGCCTTGGAATCAGGGACGATTATGAACACCGTTCCGCCGACCGCCGCAGCTACGCCTCCATTCCCCTGATGCCGGCGTCAGGCGCGGATGACAGTGCCGACTTCAACCAGATCAGCCCACGCACCTCGCTCGGCTATCACCTGACGCAAAACGCCTTTGTCTACGGCGAAGCCTCCAAAGGTTTCAAGGCTGGCGGATTCAATACCCTGGCGATTCCCGGCCACACCCGCTATGGTGATGAAACCAGCTGGACCTACGAGACCGGGCTCAAAACCGACTGGCTGAGCCGCCGCGTGACGGCCAATCTCGCCCTTTTCCACACCGATTGGAACGACCTGCAGATGGATGTCCCCACCGGGTCCCCCGGCGTCTTCTATCTCGACAACACCAGCGAAGCCGAAAGCCAGGGCGGCGAATTCGAACTGACAATCCGGCCGGTGAGCGGGCTGAGCCTGTTTGGCGGACTGGGCATCCTGTCCACCGAATTCGGGCCAGGCAGCACCACCGCAGGTCTGGATGTCAGTGGAAACGACCTGCCTTTCGCCCCACGCACAACCTGGAACGCCGGCACGGAGTACAGTCAGACCCTGCGCGGCCGTGCGATCGGCTTTGTCCGGATCGAGGGCATTGGAACGGGCCGATACCAGTACGATGCCCTCAATGGCGCTTCCCAATCCAGTTTTGCCCTGGTCAACACCCGCGTCGGCGTGGCCAACGGAAGCTGGCGTGTCGACGCCTGGGTTAAGAATCTCTTCGACAAGGATTATGTCCCGCTCGCCTTCGCCTACCCGCTCGCGGCCTCTGGATATGTCGGAGAGAGCGGGGCTCCCCGAACCATCGGCATTTCCCTCGCCCGTTCGTTCTAATCGAACGCCTGTCAACTCTTCAGGGTAGGGAGGCCTCGGAGAGGCCTC
>CAIZMS010000288.1 GCA_903934155.1 uncultured bacterium
GGGGCGACGGTGTTGCATGGACTCTTTGACGTTCCGATGATGACCAGTCTGATCGGGTTGGGCGTCCTGATCGCCTTTTACACTTCTGTTGGCGGATTGATGGCGGTTGTGGCCGCAGAATCCGTGCAAACCATTGTTCTGCTGGTGGGCGCGGTGTGTCTGACCGGCTTTGGCCTGCATGAGGTGGGCGGCTGGAGCGGCATGGCCGCTCATGTGGATCCGGTCAAGCTCACCGTGATGCGCCCGGCGGGGGATGCCTCCAATATGCCGTGGTATGCAATCTTGCTGGGTTACCCGATCATCGGGATCTGGTACTGGTGCACCGATCAGACGATTGTCCAGCGCGTGCTCGGGGCGAAGGACGAGAATCATGCCCGGGTCGGTCCGCTTTTCGCGGGTTTCCTTAAGATCCTGCCCGTGTTCCTGCTGGTTCTGCCCGGTCTCATTTGTGCGGCACTGGTGCATCAGGGAAAACTGCCGGAGTTGAAGGATACCAAGGATGCCTTCACGGTCATGGTGGCCAATTTGCTGCCGACCGGGTTGAAGGGCGTGATGGCGGCGGCACTCATGGCGGCCATTATGGGGGCTGTTTCCGGGGCGATGAACTCCATTGCCACCTTGTTCTGTTATGACTTGTACAAGCAACTCAAGCCCGATGTAAGCGACAAGAAGCTGGTGTTGATCGGGCGGGTGGTTACCTGGATCGGCATGATTCTCGCGATTGCCTGGGCCAGTCAGCTCGGGAAATTCGCATCCGTGTTCCAGGGGATTCAGACGGTGATCTGCTATGTGGCGCCGTCATTGACCGTGGTCTTCCTGGCGGGCGTGTTCTGGAAGCGCGCCACCGCCCGTGCCGCCTTTGCGACCCTGGCCAGCGGGTTCGGCCTCGGTGTCACGGTGTTCTTTCTCGATTTCTTCAAGAGCGCGACCGGGTGGAATGTGAACTTCATGATGGCCAGTTTCTACCTGGCCTGCGTGTGTGGCGTCATTCTGGTGGCGGTGTCGCTGGCATGGCCGAAACCCCTGACCGATAAGCAGGCGGCGCTGGTGTGGGGTAATCCGATGGAGGCCCTGCGCGCTCCCGGTTGGCCGGGATTGGGCAACTACAAGGTTCTGGCGGCGATCCTGGTGGTGACCATGGTGGTTTTGTATTCCGTGTTTAGGTAAGTCAGGAGACACGACTATGACATCACGTGAACGTATTCTTGCGGCTATTGAACATCGGCAGCCTGACCGTGTGCCGGTGGATCTGGGCGCCACTCCTAGTTCCGGAATTTCGGCAACGGCTTACGGCAATCTCAAGCGGCATCTTGGTTTTACCATGGGGCATACGCGTCTCTATGATGTCGTTCAGCAGCTTGCCCAGCCCGAGGAGGTCATTCTCGACCGGTTCGGGATTGATGTGCTCGATGTGGGAAGAACGTTCAATACCCAGGATTCAGAGTGGGTTGATGTGAAACTGGCCGACGGGCAGCCTGCCCAGTATCCCGTCTGGTTTCATCCCGAAATGCAAGTGGACGGATCCTATATTGCCCGGCACAAGGATGGAACGGATATTGCCCACATGCCAGCGGGTGGAACGTTTTATGACCAATCCTATTTCCCCTATGTGGATGGGTATCCGTCGGATTTTTCGGGACTGGATAAGGAAATGGGCCGGATTTTGTGGGCGGCTCTGGTGCATAGTCCCTGGGATCATGCGGGTGACGCCGGGTTCTGGGTCACGTTGCGTGAGCGGGCGCTGGCTATGCGGGCCTCCTCGGATCGTGCCCTGATGATTGTCTGCGGGTGCAATTTGTTCGAGTGGGGAACTTTCCTGCGACGCATGGATAATTTCCTGATGGATATCTATGCTGAGCCGGAACAGGTGGAGGCGTTACTCGATGCGTTGATGGAAAGGCACTTGGCCACGCTGGAAAAGGTCTGTGACGCCGTCGGCGACGTTTGCGACATACTCCGTTTCGGCGATGACCTCGGGATGGATAGTGGTCCATTTATGTCCCCGGACATTTATCGGAAGTTATTCAAACCGCGTCACGCCAAACTCTGCGAGACGGTTCATAAGAAGAGCAAGATGAAAACCTTTCTTCATTCCTGCGGCTCGCTCCACGAGTTGATGCCTGATTTGATTGAGGCGGGTTACGATGTGATCAATCCAGTGCAAACCACCTGTCGTGACATGGAGCCAGAAAAGCTCAAGCGTGATTTTGGGAAGGACATCTGTTTTTGGGGTGGCGGGTGTGACACCCGAACCGTGTTAAACCGGGCCACGCCAGCTGCGGTCAAGGAGCACGTGAAGCGCCGACTGGAAATCCTGTCGCCGGGTGGCGGTTTTGTGTTCAACACCGTCCATAACATCCTCCCTGAAGTTCCACCCCAAAACATTGTGGCCATGTATGAGGCGGTGGCCGAGTTTGGCGGATGATGGTGACCTGTTCTAGGGGTTCCCGAAGACCTTGACGGTGCCGTGGGTGAAGAGAAGTTTGGCATCCCGGGGGATGTTACCTTCTCCGGCGATGGTGATGTAATATACTTTATTCCCGCCCCCATACCAGTCGGTGCTGCTTCCGCGAAGATCAATCATCCTTCGCAAATAGTCGATCCAATGCCGGGCATCGAGAGATAATTTTCCAGTCCATTGAGGCGGGCGGGCAACGGCCAGTTCCGGCTCTGTTCCGGGTTCCACGGTGAAGCGGGGACAGCCGGAGACATAGGCTTGCATCCGGGTACGGGTTCTTCCCGGCGCCTCAATCCGGTAGGGCCCCTTCGGGTCGTGCTGTTCCAGAAATTGCGCGGCCTGATAGACGGATTCATCGGGTGAATCCTGGGATTGGTTGACGACAACGCCCAGAGCGGCAAAGCCGGTGAGGATCATGATGAGGGGCATGAAGGGGCGAGCCGGCAGCGTGGCGAATCCCGTGACGGCGATGAAGGTGATGAATGGCAGGGCCAGTAGCGCTCCATACATGTCAGGGGTGCAGGAGAGGATCAACATCGCAAATCCCCCTGCCAGCATGGCTCGTGCCGCAGGTGTCCTGAATTGGTGGGGGGCTGAATAGAGGCCGAGGATGGCCAACGGAATCAACCCGCCGAATCTCGTGAGGAGTCGATACCCCAGGGTTGCTGGATTGCCGCCCGCGACGGTTAGGCCGATGGCCAGTACGGCGACCAACGCCAGCAGAA
>CAIZMS010000289.1 GCA_903934155.1 uncultured bacterium
ACCTGTCATTGTTCAACGAGCTGATCATACCCTGAGTCGCCAGAATATTAGCCCAGAGGCATTAAAAGTGCTTTATGGGCTCAAGGAAGCGGACTATGTCGCCTATATTGCGGGGGGAGGAGTTCGGGATCTTCTCCTGGGGCGCACTCCCAAGGATTTCGATGTTGTTACCGATGCGACCCCTAATGATCTGAGGCGCGTTTTCCGGAATTGCCGCCTGATTGGCCGCCGTTTCCGTCTTGCCCATGTTTTTTTCGGGCGTGACAAGATCATCGAGGTTGCCACATTCCGGGCCAATATGCCCCCAGATCCAGCGGATTCGGCCGATCAGACCGATCCGTCTGATCCCCTCGATCAAGCCCCCCAACACAACCACCATGTGCGGCGGGACGATGGCATGATTGTCCGCGACAATCTTTTCGGTACCCCCGAGGAAGACGCGCTTCGCCGGGATTTCACCATCAATGCGCTTTTTTATAATATCCGGGACTATTCCGTGATCGATTATGTGGGCGGGCTTAAGGATCTCCAGAAGCGGGTAATCCGGTTTATCGGGGATCCCGGAGTGCGGTGTGTGGAAGATCCGGTGCGCATGATCCGGGCTGTTCGCTTTGCCGCGATGCTGGGCTTTGACTTTGAGCCAGCCACGGCGGCGGCGATCCATGAGCATCACGGGTGTCTGGCTCTGGCGAACCGGTCCCGGCTGTATGAGGAAGTTCAGAAGCTCTTTTTTTGCAAGGCTGCTCAACGGGCCTATGAGCTGCTTCGCGAATTCGGTCTCTATGGGATGCTGTTTCCGGAACTGGGTTCCTGGTTGGGACCCAACACGGGGACTCCCGAGTGCTTGCGGATCAGCCAGGCGCTCAAACAGGTGGATGAATGGCGGCAGGCGGGCCGTGAAGTCTCGCCGGCCTTGTTGTTTGCCCTGATGTTTGGCGGCATGCACGAGACCAGAGCCGGTGAACTGACCGAACAGGGCCAGCACAAGGGCTTAGCGCTGCATTCGGTGACGATGGAGCATTTCGGCGGGCTTACCGAGCGGGTTCAGGTTCCCAAGACCGTGCGATACCGGACGGCGGAAATCCTGGCTTCCCAGCCCAGGTTGACGGCCGATGGCGGCCGGCGTGCCCGTCCTCTCGCGACGCGCGACTTTTTCCCCGAAGCGGTGGCCTATCTTGAATTCGCGGTGCGCTTGACCGGCGACCATCGCGAAGCGCTTGAACAGGCCCAGGCCATTGAATGGGAACCCCGCGAGTCTCGTTACGGGGAGGAAGGGGAGCCGCATCGTCGTCCCCGCCGCCGCCGGCCGCGTCGTGCTTTTCACCATTCGGCTGAGGCGTCCGAGCCTACCTCGTCAGTGTAAAGACAGTGATCTCAGGCTTGGCGAAGAGTCGCAGGGGTGGTCCCCAGGTTCCCGTTCCCGGGCTGACATAAATCTGGAAATTTTCAGAGGGCTGGTAAAGGCCCTTCAAGTAGGAATAGAACAGAATCACAAAACCCTGGAAGGGAAAGAGCTGTCCCCCGTGGGTGTGGCCGGAGAGTTGCAGGTTGAATCGGCGGGTGGAGTCGACCTGCACAGTAGGTTGATGTTTGAGGAATAGACTGAACCGGCCGGGATCCGGCTTGGGATTGAGGCGGGTTTCGTCGAGAGTGCAGGGGAGCCCAAGGCGTTCTCCTTCCTTGTCATCCACTCCTGAGATCAGGAATGTGGGGGTGATTTCAACCGTTTGGCCGCGTAACAGCCTGAATCCCGCCCGGTCATGAAAAGCCAGGGAATCGGCCAGCCCCAGATAGTACTCATGGTTTCCGAGTATTGCGAACTTGCCCAGCGGCGGATGGAGGGCGGCCCACGGTTCGGTTTGATCCCCGATATTCTTCATGGAGGTGTCCACCATATCGCCGGTACTGATCAGTAAGTCCGGATTCAGGGATTCGATAGTTCGGCAGACCATGCGATTCCATTCACGGCTCCGCATCATCCCGAGATGAACATCGGAAACTTGTGCCACCCGGACGGGATGGCTTTGGGCGAATGCGGGGTGATGAATGGTGACTTCGCGGATTCGGGGTCGTGCGGCCTCCGCCAGGCTCCAGAGTGTTGCCAGCATGATCAGGATCATCAGGCTTTGAACTTGTTGCCGCGGGCTGATCGTCAGCCGACCTGAGGCCGGAACATGCTGTTGAAGGCATCGGATCAGCGTGTTCCAGAGATCAATCACAATGCCGCCCATGAAAAACCAGAACAACCAGGCAATCCAGATGAAGACAGGCAGATTGATGATTCGGGCGAGTGCGGGATGGCCGTCATGATCCAGAAACCGGGCCATGAAGGGGGCTGCGGTCATGACGACTAGAAAAAGGGTCGCCATGATTCGGCGGCCCCGCCCCGGCTTGAATGCCGCGGCGAATTTATTGAACAGGTAGTAGTGGATGCCCGCGTAGGAGACCAGGATGACGCTGAAGAGGACGGCCATGAAGGGTTACCCGTAAAGGGCTTTTTTCAAGGCTTCCCTCATCACCTCTACCGCGGCGGGTTGCCCTGTCCAGATGGTGAACGCTTCTGCTCCTTGATGCAGGAGCATGCCCAGTCCATTGGCGGTTCGAGCCCCGCCTGCGGCGGCGGCCTGGGTGAAGCAGGTGACGGGCCGGTTGTACACGAGATCAAAGGCCAGCTGTCCGGAGCGGAAGGCGGATGGAGGCAGGGGACAGACATCCTCCGGCTTCATTCCAACAGGGGAGGCCTGGACAATGAGATCCGCCCCGGTTGTGTGATTTGCCCATTCGATCGGCGAGGCACCGGCCCACTCGACCTTCACCGAGGGCGACAAAGTGGCGATATCGCGACTGACAGCCTTGCCTCGGGATTCATCAATATCGGCAAGGATAAGCCTTGAGGCGCCTTCGCCAGCCGCTGTAATCGAGACCGCCCGGCCAGCGCCCCCGCACCCCATGACGAAAAGGGTGCGGCCGGCGACGGAGAAGTCAAAGGCTTCCTTCACGGCGGTCAGGAACCCTTTTCCATCGGTGTTGTGGCCCCTGAGACCGGTGGAAGTGAATTCAACCGTATTGACGGCCCCAAGCCTGCTGGCTGACAGGGCGAGATCGCTGAGTCCCTTAAAGGCGGTTTCCTTCAGGGGCACAGTCAGGTTGACGCCGCGGAACCCCATGTTTTTCATGCCGTCCAAAACGCCCAGAAGGGCCTCCGGGGCTACATCAAAGGCCATATACAGGGCATCTAACCCCAGGGAATGAAATGCCGCATTGTGCATGACAGGCGAGAGGGTGTGTCCGATAGGGTGACCCAGTACGGCGAAAGGAAGGGTATGTCCGCTCAATTGTTTCATAGGGCTGGCCCGGGTTCACGCTTTGATTTAGATTGGGCCGCCCGGTTGAAGAGGATCCGGTTTACGCAGGACAGGTAAGCCCGGGTTCCCGCCTCAACGATATCCGTGCTGGCCGCCTTGGCGCTGATGATGTCATCGCCGAAGGCAACACGCAGGGTTACTTCTCCCATGGCGTCCTTGCCAACGGAAATAGCCTGAAGCGAGAAGTCAATTAACTGGCCCTTGACCTTGGTGATGCGGTCAATGGTTTTGAGTGCCGCATCCACCGGTCCATCGCCGCACCCCGCGTCTTGGAAGACTTCGGTTCCGCGTTTCAGGCGGAGGGTGGCGGTTGGGACGGTTTCGGTGCCTGCCGAGACATGCAGATAGTCCAGAATAAAGGCGTTCTCAATCACATCCATCTGGTCGCGTGCGATGGCCAGAAGGTCATCCTCGTAGATGTTCTTTTTCTTGTCGGCAAGTTCGATGAACCGGTTATAGGCGTTTTCGATTTCGGAATCCGTGAGCTTCATGCCCATTTTGGCGAGTTTGTCGCGGAAGGCGTGACGGCCGGAGTGCTTGCCGAGGACAAGGTCGGAGCCCTCAATACCGATATCCTCGGGGCGCATGATTTCATAGGTCGTGCGTTCCTTAAGGATGCCGTCCTGGTGAACGCCGGACTCGTGGGCGAAGGCGTTGGCACCCACGATGGCCTTGTTGCGTTGCACGATCATGCCCGTCATGCGGCTGACCATGCGGCTGACACGGAAGATTTCTCGTGTTTCCACATTCGTGCGGAGGTTGAAGTAGTCCTGGCGTGTACGGATCGCCATGACGATTTCCTCCAGCGAGGTGTTGCCGGCGCGCTCGCCAAGTCCATTGATGGTGCATTCAACCTGGCGTGCCCCGGCCCTGACGGCGGCCAGTGAATTGGCCACGGCCATGCCGAGGTCGTTGTGGCAGTGGACAGAAATGATGACCCCGGGAACGCGGGCTTTCACGCGTTCAGCGATGGTGCCGATCATGGTGCCATATTCCGCCGGGATGGCGTACCCGACGGTGTCCGGGATGTTGAGGGTCGTCGCGCCCGCTTCCGCCACGGCGGTGTAGAGTTCGATAAGATACCCGAGATCGGACCGGGTGGTATCCTGGGCGGAGTACTCGACATCATCCGTGAAGGTGCGAGCGAATTTTACCGCGTGGACCGAGCGCTCCAGATTCTGGGCACGGGTCATTTTCAGGATTTTCTCCAGATGGATGTCGCTGCCGGAGCTGAAGGTGTGAATACGCCTTTTGGCGGCCGGGGCAATGGCCTTGCCCGCCCGTTCGATGTCCTTTTCGATGGTGCGGGCGAGGGCGGCAATGGTCGGGCCCTTGATGCTTTCGGCAATCGTGTGAACCGCATCAAAGTCGTCTGGGGAGGCGATGGGGAACCCGGCCTCAATCACATCCACTTTCAGGGCGGCCAGGGCATGGGCGATTTCCAGTTTTTCCCGGTGGTTCAGGCTACATCCCGGCGCCTGCTCCCCATCGCGAAGCGTGGTGTCGAAGATAATGACTCGGTCCTGGTCTTTTTTTGTGCTCATGACTCCCTCACTCTTTTCCCATGGCGATGACCCCCGACCGGGAGACATCCAGAATCCGGAACGGCTTCACCAGTTCCATGAAATCGGCGACATGCTGCTGCTCCCCGACCAGCTGGATGACCATGGAATCGTTTTGGGCCGACACGACTTTTCCCCCGAACACATCGGCCAGCTCAATGATTTCCGAGCGGTTTTTCCGGGTGGCGGCGATCTTGACCAGGATGCATTCCCGGTTCAGGAAAGATTCCCGGGTGAGATCCGTCACCGAGATGACATCCACCTGCCGGTTGAGTTGTTTGGTGACCTGTTCCAGGACGCGGTCATCACCGGGAACCTGCATGGTCATGCGGGAGATGGTCGGATCCTGGGTGGGCCCGACATTCAGGCTTTCAATGTTGTAGCCGCGCCCCGAGATCAGGCCGACCACGCGGGCCAGCACGCCGGGTTCGTTGTCCACCAGGGCGGTTATAGTATGTCGTCGTATGGAAGTGTTGTTGCTCATTGTCATCCTTTCCTTCACGCCAGGCCTTGGACCATTTCAGACAGTGAGGCGCCCGGGGGCACCATCGGGTACACATTATCATCCGGCTTGGTGATGCATTCAATCACCACCGGCCGCTTCATGGCCAGCGCCTTGCGGAGGGCGGGGGCCACCTCACGCTTTTCGGTGACGCGCAGACCGGCGGCCCCGTGGGCTTCCGCCATTTTCACGAAGTCCGGGAGATAGCCCGGGGGTTTGTTCTGGATTTTTTCGTTCCGGGCGCGGAGATTTTGATCCAGCCGGACGGCGGAATATTCCTTTTTGTAGAACATTTCCTGCCATTGCCGGACCATGCCCAGATAGCCGTTGTTCATGATGACCACCACGATGGGAAGGTCATGTTCAACCGCGACCACGAGTTCCTGGAAGTTCATCTGGATGCTGCCGTCGCCTGAAATGGCGATGACATTCCGGTCGCGGCAGCCCGCCTTGGCGCCGATGGCGGCCGGAAGGCCGAAGCCCATGGTGCCCAGGCCGCCCGACGAGATGAACGAGCGGGGCTGGGTATACTTAAAGAAGTGGGCCGCCCACATCTGGTGCTGCCCGACATCGGTGGTGATGATGGCATCGCCCTTGGTCACCTCGTAGATCTGCTCGATGGCGTACTGGGCCAGAATGCGGGGCTCCTTCGCGTCGTAGGTGAACGGCGCCTCTTTTTGCCAGTCGTGAACCTGCGTCAGCCATTCCTTCCTCGCCTGGGTCACAATCTGGGGGATCAGCTCCTTGAGGATGGATTTGGCGTGCCCGATGACCGGGATATCCACGCGGACGCTCTTGGCGATTGCCGAGGGGTCGATGTCGATATGAGCGATCATGGCATTCGGCGCAAATTCAGAGACCTTCCCGGTCACGCGGTCGTCAAACCGGGCGCCGACGGAAATCAGGAGATCACAGTTGCTGATAGCGCGGTTGGCTGCCACACTGCCATGCATGCCCGGCATGCGGAGGGCCAGGGGATCGGTATCCGGGAAGCCCCCCAGTCCCAGCAGGGTTGTGGTGACCGGGATTTTGGCCTTGCGGGCGAGGGTGGTGAGTTCTGCCGACGCACTGGCGGCAATGACCCCGGCTCCGGCGAGAATCACGGGTTTTCGGGACGCGTTGATGGCAGCCGCCAGCTTGGCAATCTGCTTGGAATTACCCTCGTAGACAGGCTTGTAGCCCCGGCGTTCAGGTTTGCCGGAGAAGGTTGCGGAGGTCATCTGGCGTTGAACATCCTTGGGGATGTCCACGAGGACGGGGCCGGGGCGTCCGGTTGTGGCGATTTCAAAAGCTTCCGCGATGATGCGGGGAAGATCGTCTGCGTTTTTCACCAGGTAGTTGTGCTTGGTAACCGCGCGGGTGATGCCGACGGTGTCGGCTTCCTGGAAGGCATCGTTTCCGATCATATGGGAGGGAACCTGGCCGGCAATGCACACGACGGGAATTCCGTCCATGTTGGCTGTGGCCAGACCTGTGACAGCATTAGTGGCGCCGGGTCCGGAGGTCACGATACAGCAACCGGGCTTTCCCGTGGCGCGGGCGTATCCGTCAGCCATATGGGTGGCACCCTGCTCGTGGCGGACCAGAAAGAACTCGAGGGGCGCACGGGCCAGTTCGTCGAAAAGATCCAGGACAGTTCCGCCTGGAAGACCGAACAGGGTTTTCACTCCCGCATCCTTCAGGGCATCAATTGTACATTTCGCACCGCTTCTCATCGTTCACTCTCCTCTTCTGAATCCTGGCATTATAGTTATATAAACGAAAAAACCCACCGCT
>CAIZMS010000290.1 GCA_903934155.1 uncultured bacterium
ATGAGAAAACAACGACCGCCGCGAACATCTTCTTCTTTTTTGCTATCATGATAATTCCTTTGCAAACCCTATCTGAGATCATTGGGGGCTTCCGGTGTACTTCAAGATGAACTCCACCACAGGCGAAGGATCGGCCAGGCCATGTGGATGATGGCCTTCGCCAGGATGGCGGATCACCTGAAACGCCGCTCCTGCCTTCTTGTAAGCCTCCTCCATTCGTGCGCCGTTCTCCGAGTATGGCACAGCGTCATCGGTCTCGCCAGTCACGTAAATGATCGCCACCTTATCTGCCGCGAGTTTCGGCGCAAGATCAACGGGATTCTGATCATACGCCATCGCCTCAGTTTCCGTCTTGAAATGATACAGAGGGATGAGGCTCTGCCAGTCTCGCGGGCTGCCTTTGCCGACGCCAAGCTTGCCACCGGGCCAACTTTTGAAATCGCACACGGCCTTGTCCATGTAAAGGCAGGCCACACGCCCCGGATGCGCCGCAGCCCAGCGGGCAATGGGCAACCCTTCACGACTCACACCAAGCAGCGATACTCGCTTGGAAAGCCCATAGCGCGTCGTCATCGCATCATAAACGGCATCCCATTTCACAAGCGAGTCCGGTGCGCCGAAGGTGTTTCCCACCCCAAAAGCGACGATATGGAAACCGCGCTTCACCAGTTCCAACTCGGTGCGGGCCATGTTCCCAAGCACTGGGCTGTTCGGGTCGTAAAGCGAAGGCGCAAGCACCCACGGCCGACCGGGTGCCGGCTGTTCAGGCACGAGAACTTCCGCGGCGCCACCGTTAAACGACACATGATAAAGTGCAACGCCGTGGTGGTTGGTCTGATGACCGGGAAAAGCATCGGCGGCGCACAACACAGCGAGTGGTCCCAGCACCAGGGCGGTTATTACTGTGATGATGTGTTTCATAGTTTTTTAAGCTCCGCCACAACCGTTAACTTTCCCGGCTTTGCCTCGAATTGAACGGGATTGGATTTTGCCTTAATGGGTCTTCCATTGACGGTGGCCTGTACGATTTCTGCAACCGGGAATGGAAGGGTGATGGTCGCCGGTACCGGCGAATCCACCTGGAGTTCAAACCGGTTGTCCAGTTGCTTCCATTCGACCTTGATCACTTTACCTTTGGGAAGTGGAACAGCGCCCTTAGCCCAGGAGAGCCCGCACAGTTGAGGACGGATGTCGGCTTTGACATACCCGGGCTCTGCCGGGGTTATTCCCAAGATACGTTGCGATAAGTTGATCAGCGGTGGGGAAATCCACCCGTGACTGAGCGTGCCACCAAGCCCGTGTTCGGAAACGGTTCTGGATTCAGGCCGGATAGGCCATTTGAGCATCTGCGGAAGCCCAAGCTCCGCAAAAAGCCCGGCGCGATCCATGGCAGGAAGAGTGAAATAACCAAAATAGGCACTCACATTTAATTCTTTCTGCGCAGAAAACAGTGTCTTGAAAATCCCGGCGCGCCGCTCGGATGGCGCCAATCCATAAAGGATGGCCAGGATATTCACATGCGGCGAAAATGTCTCGATCTGGGTGTCTTCCGGTAGCCACTTGTGGGGCTTTACGGCACAAATGAAGGGCTTGCCATCGCGGTAAAGGCCCTTTTCGGGATTCCAGAGTTCCTTTTCAAAAGCGGCGCTCGTTTCCCGGTGCAGTCGCGTATACTGCTCTGCTCTTTGCGAGTCCCCGACCAGTTGCGCCACCCGCCTGCCATCCTCCAGCGCGCGGCAGAAGAGCGCCGTCATATAGCCCATGCCTATCACCGCCGGGGGATGATGACAGTTGATGCCCGCAACTTCTTTGAAATCCATGAACATATAATCCGGGGCATTGGACAGCAATCCGGAGGTTCCCCGATAACTCGTGAATTGATCCAGCAACTTGTTCACGAAAGGGGCCAACTCCCGCACGAGTTCCTGGTCACCTGTGTGCTGGTAATATTCGACCAGCATCTGCAACCAGTACAACTGGTAGCTGGTATGGAACATTTGATACCCGCAGCCATCCATTATCCATGCGTTTTTTCGCAGGTCCTGCCGGACCAGGGCGGGCGCGTGAAACGCCTGCCAGTTGGCGACCGATTGCACTAGATAATCTCCAGTATCTGCCAGAGGCTCCTGGTTCTGGGGCGAATCAAGGTGATAGGTCTGCATACAGCCCTGCACGCTGCGCCGATTTGCCTCCCACAAACGGGTAAGCTTATCGTCACTGCAGGCAAACGAGCCTCGATACTCGACGGGCTGGGACACGAAGTGGGCCTGGATCTCCTCGATCTCTACGGGCTCCTTGACACCCGTCACCACGACATTGAGCATGGTGAAACTGGTATAGGATGGGGTCTCATAAACGAGCGAACCTCCCTTGAGCAGAATACTGGAACTGCGTCTCCCGCCGTTCCTGTCCTGTTCATGTGGCCTGATCGTAATCGTCGCCCCCGCACCGCCCTTGCACCGCAGACTATGGAAGGCGCTGAGCACCCGGTCGAACTGCACCGTAAATGACCCGTCCGTTTTCAGCACAATGGGACGTTTCTCCGCAAAACTCTTCGCCGCCAAGATCGCGCCTCCTTTTTCGTACAGAATACCTGCGGCTGGCCAGACTGCCTCCATCCGGGGCGGAATCTCACTGACCCGCATCGGACCGTGGTCCGATTCGATCGGCGCAGCCGCC
>CAIZMS010000291.1 GCA_903934155.1 uncultured bacterium
ACATGGCCTCGTCCAGTGTGGCTATGAATGCCGTCGGGCGGGTGGTGGAGCAGATGATGCCCATGTTCAGCGACGTGATCATCCGGGAGGTTCAGGGCATGGCGTTTCAGAACACCTGGGGGGTGCTTAGCTTGCTCCTGTTGCTTTGGGGAGTGACGCCCCTCGCGGCGACGATTCGTGGCGCGTTTGACCAGATCTATCGGCGGGATCGGCCGCTTCCGTTCCTAAAGGAGAAACTGCTGGATGGCATGGCTGTGCTGCTGATGCTGGTGATGCTGGTTTTGCTGGTGATCGGCGAAATCGGGTATGCCGTTGTGGGGGCGTTTCTGGCGGGAAAGATGCCGATGGTGCTTCGGTTGACTGATATTATCCTGCCGGCGGCGGTAACGGTGTTCTTTCTCTCCATCATCTATTACATTTTTACGCCCGTCCGGTTGCGCCTGCCCGCCGTGCTGGCGGGCGGACTGGTGACGGCTATCCTGCTGGGACTGATGGGCCCCGTGTTTACGGCCATTATGAAGTTCAATCCCGACTACGGGTTTGCCTTCGGCTCGCTCAAGGCCGTTTTTCTGCTGCTCATCTGGATCTATTACGCCTTCGTTGCCTTTCTTTTTGGGATTGAGGTGAGTTCCAGTATCCATTGGCGAGAGGCCATTCTGGTTCAGGAGCTGTTTTCATCGCCCGAGAAGCGGCATCGTTATGCCGCGCGACTGGGTCGCTATAAACAGGGGTATGAGGCGGATCATGAGCTCTTTCACGAGGGAGATCCGGGTGATTCGATGTATTATATCCTGTCCGGGGCGGTGGCCTTGAAACGGGGCGGCCAGATTTTGCGGATCATGAAGCCTGGCGAGTATTTCGGCGAAATGGCGATGTTGCTCAAGACTCCCCGGTCGGCCAGCGCGGTCGTGGTGGAGGCGGAGACTGAACTGGTGACGATCTCATCGGCCAATATGGACGCCGTGCTCCGGCAGAATCCCGCCGTAGTCCTGTCCCTTCTAGAGGAGATGGCTCGGAGGCTGAAGACCACCGATGCTATGCTGCCCCCTTGATGACCGTGTGCGGGGTTGCACTCTGCCCCGGGAATGAGCATAATCCCCTCCAATCATTTATAAACCATCCCACGATTGTCTTAACATGATCTGGGTAGGGAGGTCTCTCTGAGGCCTCCGCGGACGGCTCGGAGAGCCGTCCCTGCTCTGAGTTCATGACATGTCAATAATGGGAAAATGTATAACAATAGGAGGGTTGGATATGGCGGTCAATTTTGTTCAGCGTATTGATGACGGTGTGAAGGTGCAGAATGTGCTGGCCAGTGTGTCGGACAAGACAGGGCTGGACCGGCTCATCCCGGCGCTGTTGAAAATCAATCCCGGGGTACGGATTTATTCCACCGGCGGAACCTTTTCGGCGCTTCAGGAGCTTCTTGGGAAAGAGTCAAAAAACCTTGTTTCGGTCTCGGATTATACCGGACAACCTGAAATGCAGGGCGGCCTGGTGAAGACCCTTGATTTCAAGATCTATCTCGGGCTGCTGAGCGAAACCTATAATCCCGCGCACGCCGATGATCTCAGGAGGACGAAGGGCGTCCCGATTGATATGGTGGTGGTGAATCTGTACCCGTTCGCCCAGACCGTGGCCAGGCCGGATGCGACCCCCGAGAAGGCCCGTGCCAACATCGATATCGGCGGTCCCTGCATGGTTCGGGCCTCAGCGAAGAATTTTCTGCGGGTAGCTTCTGTGACCGATCCTGCGGATTATGCCGACGTGATCCGGGAGCTGGAAACGGGGAAGGGAATCCTTTCCCTGAAAACACGATTCAGCTTGGCCCAGAAAGCCTTCGCGCACACGGCCGCCTATGATACGGCGATTGCCGCCTACCTCAAGGGGAAGAGTTTCGAGGAGATCAAGGCAGGCTACCAGTATGTTTGAGTTGAGTGTCAAAACTCATTTTTCAGCCGCCCACCGACTAGTGGGGTACGATGGCGCCTGTGCGAATCTGCACGGACACAATTGGGAGGTCGAGATCTTTGTCCGGGGATCATGCCTGAATGCACTGGGAATGTTGGTGGATTTTCGGGACATCAAGGCGGCGATCCGTGAGGTGATGAAGGAAGTGGATCATTGTGATCTGAATCAGATCCCGGCCTTTCTCCGCGAAAATCCAACATCCGAAAATTTGGCCCGATATCTTCATGCCAAGCTGGGGCAGCACCTGAACAACGAGTCCCACCAGGTTTGCAAGATAACCGTTTGTGAGACCCCTGGTACCACCGCGAGCTATTGGGATGAAAACTAAACCAGTCTGGGTTAACGAGACATTCACCTCCATTCAGGGTGAATCCACCTGGGCGGGGCTGTCCTGTTTCTTTGTGCGGTTAAGCGGGTGTAATCTTAGGTGCTCGTATTGCGATACGACTCATGCTTATCCCCGTGGACGCAAGACGTCCATCCGTTCGCTGGCCAGACGGTTTTTCGACTCTTCGGCGGCGATCGCGGAGATCACCGGAGGGGAGCCTTTGTCACAGTCCGGTTTTCGCGAACTGGCGATCCGGATGCGGGATGGCGGGGGCGGGCGGCCCGTGCTTGTGGAGACCAATGGAAGCCGGAATATTTCCCTCATTCCTGACGGTGTAATCGCCATCATGGATGTCAAATGCCCCGGAAGCGGCGAGGCGGCGGCAATGGATTTGGAGAATCTCAAGCGCCTGCGGCCACAGGATGAGGTGAAGTTTGTGGTGGCGGATCGCAAGGATTTTGAGTGGGCGTGCCGGGTGGTTCGCAAGTACAAGGTTGTTGCACAATGCCATGCCGTCCTGTTCAGCCCCGTTGAAGGCAGGTTGACGCCGGCCGCTTTGGCAAAATGGGTTTTGGATTCCGGTCTTCCAGTCCGGGTTCAACTGCAACTTCACAAGGTGATCCATGTTAAATAAACAAAGTCTCAAAACGGTGGAGAGAGCCGTTGTTCTGCTCTCCGGCGGATTGGATTCTTCAACGCTGCTTCACTATGTGGTGAAGAAGCTGGGCGCCCGGGAGGTTCATGCGGTGTCGTTTCTTTATGGGCAGAAGCATCGACGCGAACTGGAGGCGGCGGCGTGACAGGCAAAGGCGGCCGGGGTGACGGCGCATGACATCGTGGATATGGAGTTTTTCGGAGCGCTATTGCCGGGGGCATCCGCCTTGACGGATGCGGCGGTGGCCGTGCCCCGCCTGGCGGATCTGGATTCGAAGGAGTTGTCCCAGCCGCCCACCTATGTGCCCAACCGGAACATGATGCTGCTTTCCGTGGCGGCGGCCTATGCCGAGGCGCGGGGGATTCGTGATGTCTTTTATGGTGCGCAGACTCAGGACAGCTATGGATACTGGGATTGTACGCCGGTTTTTGTGGAGCGGGTTAATGCCGTGTTGGCGCTTAATCATCGGCCCCCGGTCATGGTGCACGCTCCGTTTGTGTGGATGCGAAAGGCCGAGGAGATCACACTGGGGCTTGAACTGGGCTTGGATTATGCGCACACCTGGACCTGTTACCGGGGAGATGTTGTGCCCTGTGGTGAGTGCCCCTCCTGCGCGGAGCGTGCCACGGCTTTTAAGGAAGTGGGGATTGTTGATCCGTTGGTGGCGACATGATAAGGTCTAGCGACTGACATCGAAAGGGTGATGAGCTATGCAAAAAGAATCGGTTGATTTTCTTCGGCAGCTGATTGGGATCGCCAGTCCCTCCGGGTTTGAGTGGGGGATTCAGAGTATCCTGAAAAAACGCATGATGCCTCTGTGCGACGAAGTGCGGGCGGATGTGCATGGTAATGTGATCGGAGTGATCAATCCCAAGGCTCCGGTGCGCGTGATGCTTTCCGGTCATTGCGATGAGATCGGTCTCATGATCGTTCATGTCGAGGATCGTGGCTTTTTGTCCTTTGCCGCCGTGGGAGGCGTGGACACGGCGGTGATCAGCGGGCAACGGGTCAAGATCCATTCCGCCAAGGGCGCGGTGTTCGGAGTGATCGGGCGCAAGCCGATCCATATGCTCGAACCCGAGGAACGCGGCAAGGCGCTGAAGATGCACGAGTTGTGGATCGATATCGGGGCGAAGAACCGCAAGGAGGCGGAGAAGCATGTTTCGGTTGGGGATTATGTGACGATTGATGTCGGTCTCGAGCTGATGCTGAACAATCTGGTGGCGGGACGCGGGTTTGATGATCGTGCCGGTGCCTTTGTGGTGGTGGAAACGCTGCGACGTCTGAAAGGCCTGAAACTCAAGGTCGGCGTGTATGGCGTGACCACGGTGCAGGAGGAAATTGGCCTGCGTGGTGCGCGGACCAGCGCCTATGGCATTGATCCCCATGTGGGCATTGCGGTAGATGTGGGATTTGCCTCCGATTATCCCGGCGGCGATGTCAAACGGACCGGGGAGTGCAAGCTGGGAAAGGGGCCGACATTGCACCGCGGTCCGAATATCAATCCCGTTCTCGCCCGGCTCATGGAGGCCTCGGCGAAGAAACACAAGATTCCCTTCCAGATTACCGCCGAGCCCGGCGCGACGGGGACGGATGCCAATGCCATGCAGATCAACCGGTCCGGTGTGGCCGCTGCCCTGATCAGCATTCCCAACCGATACATGCATACCGCCGTTGAGGTAATCTCACTGGAGGATCTTGATAACACCTCCCGGCTTTTGGCCGATTTCATTGCTGATATGGATCCCCAGCAGAAGTATATTCCGGGAATGTAATGGCGAAAACCGGGAGTCTCCTTCCTTGTCTAGCGGCGGCTGCCGTTATCGCTTTTTGTGTTCAGATCTTTTCCGCGAACCAGGCGGATGTTGATCTGTGGGGGAATGTCTTTTTTGTTCAGGCTCCAGCCTGGTCCTCCGGGTTCCTTCAGGCAAACACTTTTTCATTCACGGAGCCCGGCCATGGTTGGATCAATCATGAGTGGTTGGCACAGTATGTTTTCCACAACGTTCATGGGCTTTTCGGTAATGCGGGGCTGATTAGCCTGAAGGTTTTGCTCGGGCTCCTGATCATCGGGCTGATGAGCCGGGCGATTCGGAAGGAATGCCGGTCGGGGGTTGTCCAGTTTCTCTGGCTGATGCTGGTCATCTCGGTGATGGGATTCGGGTTTAATACCCGGCCCCATCTGTTCACTTTTCTGATGGTGGCGGTTTTTCTGACGCTGCTCAGACGGCCGAAACTTAGTCTCTGGCTGATTTTATTGATCCCTCTGCTTGGGCTCATCTGGGTGAATCTGCATGGTGCCTTTTTTGTCGGCCTGATTATTCTGGGTATTTTTCTGGTGGGGCGGGGCGCCCCGCCGAGCCGTCTTTCAGAGAGTCGGAACCTGATGGTGTTTGCCGGTGCCCTGGCCCTGTTCGTCGGTGTCAGTTTCATAAATCCCTATGGCGTTGCGCTATGGAGATTTGTGGCCGGATCCGCCGCTACGGTGCGCCCATACCTGACGGAGTGGGCGCCGTTCGACCCGCGCGTGGATTTCGCCCTTCATGCGGATTTTGTGGTGTTGTCAGGGATTGTCCTTGCTGGTCTTGTCTTTTCGAAAATCCGCCGCGATCCCGCTGAAGTGGCCTTGCTGGGGATCAGTTTCATCTCCGCGCTCCTGATGCGGCGCAACATACCCCTGTTTGCCCTTGTGGCGGGGTTTGTGGCCGTGCGGCATGTGGACAGCGTGGTTGGGGAGCGCCTGTCGCGTCTGGCGGTTTGTGTGCCGTCCCGGGTGCTGGCCGTGGTGGCGGCCCTGTTCATTTTGCTTTCCGTTTTCTATACGGTCACATTCAATAAGACCAATGCCCTTCAGATTGAAATGTCTCGTGGCCGTTATCCGGTTGAACTTATGGCGTTTCTGGAGACGAATCAAATCCGGGGGAATGCCCTTATTTTCTTTGATTGGGCCGAGTATGGGATCCGCCACCTGTATCCCCATTGTCGGGTATTTTTGGATGGGCGATTTACCGATGCCTACGATATTAACACGGTGAATGACTTCTTTAATTTCCTGTACGCTGGGCGCGGGTGGGAGGCCGCCCTCCAGCGTTATCCCACGGATATCGTCCTGATCCACCGGCAATTGCCGGTGTATGCCGCTATGACCGCCCTGCCGGGTTGGCAATTGGTGGGGGAGACCGATCTCGCCGGACTCTTCCTGAAAACGGATACTCACGCTCAGACGCTGGAGCAAATCCGCAGTGGGGCATTGACGTTGAAGGCCATTCCCGGGCCGGTGTATTTCCCCTGACCCCTTAACCCCGAACCCTGCCCTTAATCCACCAGTCGGTACTTGATGATGCACCAAAGGGCTCGGAAGCCGTCTTTCCAGGTGATTTTTTTGCCTTCCTCGTAGGAGCGGCCGTAGTAGGAGATCGGCACTTCGTAGATGCGGCACTTGGCCCGGGCGACCTTGGCGGTGATTTCCACCTCGAAGCCGAATCGATCTTCCCTCAGCGTGAGCTTCTGGATCACTTCCCGGCGGAAAACCTTGTAGCAAACCTCCATGTCGGTGAGGTTCAGGTTGGTCGTCATATTGGACAGCGTGGTCAGGAATTTGTTTCCCAGGTAATGCCAGAAGAAGCAGACCCGGTGTGGTCCGCCCCCCTGAAAGCGGGAGCCGAACACGACATCGGCCCGGTTCTCCAGAAGAGGGCGAAGCAGAATGGGGTATTCCCGGGGGTCGTACTCCAGATCGGCATCCTGGATCAGGACGAAATCACCGGTGGCGGCGGCAAAGCCGGTTCGCAACGCCGCGCCCTTGCCACGGTTGACTTCGTGGAACAGCACCCGCCATTCGGGATGATCGGCCGCGACCTTTTTGAGGACATCCCGCGTGCCGTCACTCGAGCAGTCATCAATGAGAACCAGTTCCTTGTCCAGGCCTACGTTGATACCGGAAACCAAAGCAAGCAATTCCAGGATAGTCGCCGCCTCGTTGTAAATCGGAATGACAATCGACAGTTTCATTTTTCTCTTCCCTCCTGAACTCCGACCCCTGCCCCCTTATTACTTCCTCGCGGTTCTCTCACTGACCCAGCGGTGAATATCGCTACGGGTTTTCTCCCAGGCCTTTTCATCGGTTCGATCCTTCATGAACCGGTCGAAGATCTCCAGGAAAGCGGTGGTGAAGGTCGTCATGGATGTCATGCGCTCCTGAAAGCGGCTGATGGGTTCCAGTTTTTCGCCTTCGGGCAACTTCAGTCCGCGGAAGGTAAAGGATTCGGCGTCAAGGGAGACCTGCCAGGTGTCTTCGCCCCGCGCCAGGAGGATCTTGGCTTTTCTGAGTTTCTTGCCGCTGAGCAGGGCGATTTTGGCCTCGGCGCTGATGGCGGGGGTGCCGCGCCGGAGGACGGTCTCATGGGCGCCCTGACCCTCCAGAACGAAGGTGAGGGGGCCTTCGATCATGATGGCGAAGTCGCCGCCGGAGGGGAGTTTGAAAATGCCGCCCCGTGCCTCGGAATAGAACCAGAGCCAGGTCAGGAAATCCTGGCCCGGACTGTTCCCGACGGCGTCATCCTCGCAGTCGGGTGAAAAACTGGCGGGAGTATAATCCCGGATGTCGTACTTCAGGCGACGGGCCGCCGCATACTGGGGCGAAACGGGGATTACGCCAAACCCGAGGGTTTCCCGGAAGGTGGCTTCGAGGGCCTCCTGTTGCTTGTCGGAGGTGGCCTCCGAAAAAATAACGCCGCTTTCGGGCTGATGGACCATCGCCATGCCCTTGAGTTGGGGGGGCATGGTGGGGAGCAGGCGAGCCTCAATTTCCTTCCTGATTTCAGTACGGGTTTTGCGATCCAGTTGAGCGCGGTTTTCCGCCTGCATGCGGGCGAGTTCCTCCATTCGGCATTCCGCCCGAAGGAGCGACTCGGGGATTTTGCGCTCCGCCCGCATCATGGTCAGGCGCAGGTAACCGGCGTAGAAGGCGGTGTCGTCGGTGATGTTCCTGTCCAGTAGATGCCGTCCAGTGACCCAGCCGTGAATCGGGGTGTCGCCGAGTGTTGAAATGGGTGGCGCGGCGTGTTTCGCGAACCGCTCCACATGGTCCTTGGGAAGTTTTTGAGGAAGATAAAACATCCGGAACGTCATGCTGCCGCTTTCGAAAGACATGGATAAACTCCTTGAATGGGGGATCGGGAAGGGTTAGCCGTAACCGCGTTTTTGCAGTTCCCGGGCAATGCTGACCTGGAATTCCTGGACATCCTGGGCGGAGGGCCGATAGGACTTGTCGGTTCCGCCAAGAGCGAGACGCCCCGTCTGGTCGAGCGCCCAGGTGGCCTTGACGCCGTCCGAGAAAACGACCGTTCCGCTGACGAGCGAGCCCGGCCTCATGAGGCGATCGACATCCACGATCACGCCGCCGGCGGCGGGCGCGGGTTCGCCGGGGAGTCCCGGAATTCCCGCCTCGTCATCGGCAGCCGGAACGGGGGCCGGTGTGGCGAGATCCTTGGGAGGGGGCGGACTACTTTTCTTTTCCTGCAGATTCAGTCCCAGCTCGATCAGCAGGAATCGAACATCCATGTAAAGAAGGTTCAGCTTAAACTGGTCAGCCAGGCGGCGTTGGATTTCGGAAAGGCCGCAGCCTTCTGTAACCCATTGGGCGACAAGTGCTTTTTGTTCGTCATTCAGTTGCATAAATCAGTCCCTTTTTGAATGCCCACAGGCGTTTGGCAGTATTTCAGAATCAGCTTGGCGTGTCAATCGGGGGTGGTAAGATTCGGGGGTGAGCGGCCGTTATCTATGAAACCGAAATGGGAGCATTTTGAGCACCAGGCCGACATCGGCATCCGGGGCACCGGACGGACGATGGCGGAGGCCTTTGAACAGGCGGCGGTGGCGCTGACGGCGGTGATCACCCCGCCGGAACGAATTTTCCCCGGGGAGGCGGTTCGGGTGCATTGTGAAGCGCCGGACAGGGAACTGTTGTTAGTGGACTGGCTGAGCGCGATTCTGCGGGAGATGTCGGCTCTGGGGATGTTGTTTTCACGCTTTGAGGTCACCGTTTCCGGAAACACTCTGGATGCCGTACTCTACGGTGAGCCGCTGGATTCGGAACGCCATGAGCCGGTGGTTGAAGTCAAGGGAGCCACCTATTTCAAGTTGAGTGTCGGGCAGGATCAAGAGGGATTGTGGACGGCCCAGTGTGTGGTGGATGTCTGAGAGATGAGATAGCTCCATGGATAAGACTAAACTTATTCGACGATCGGACTGGGCGTGGGAAATTCCCCGGGCCGGGCGCATGGAAGTGCCGGGAATCCTGTTCGCCTCGGAGCCCTTGATTGAGGAGATGGACGACAAGGTTCGCGAGCAGTTGTCCAATGTGGCGTCGCTTCCCGGGATTGTGGAGGCCGCTTGCGCGATGCCGGATGCCCATTGGGGGTATGGCTTTCCCATTGGCGGGGTGGCGGCCTTTGATCCGAAGCAGGGTGGTGTGATCTCGGCAGGGGGCGTGGGGTTCGACATTTCATGCGGTGTCAGGACGCTGTTGACCCCCTTGCTGAGGAAAGAGGTGGAAGCGATCCGGGATAAACTGGCGGATGCCCTTTTCTATCATATCCCGGCGGGGATGGGGAGCACCAGTCGGCTCAGTCTCGATAAACGGGCGATGACGGCGATGCTGAAGGGGGGTGCCCGGTGGGCGGTGTCGAAAGGGTATGGGGCGTCCCGCGATCTGGAGTGCATTGAAAACGGCGGGGTGTGCGGGGATGCCGAGCCGGATGAGGTTTCAGAGCAGGCGCGGCGGCGGCAGACGGAGGAGATGGGGACGCTGGGGTCGGGGAATCATTATTTAGAGCTGCAAGCCGTTGCCGAGATATTTGACCCGGTCGCCGCCGAGGCTTACGGGCTGGTGCGCGACGGAGTGGTGGTCAGCATCCACTGCGGGTCGCGCGGGTTGGGGCACCAGGTGGCGACCGAGTTTTCGCGGCGCATGATCATGGAGGCCCCGCAGTACGGGATTCATGTGATGGATCGTGAGTTGGCATCGGTTCCAGCCTTTTCGCCGCCCGGGAAGTGCTATTACGGGGCGATGTGTGCGGCGGCGAACTGTGCGCTGGCCAACCGCCAGATCCTGTCGCATTTTGTGCGGGAGGTGTTCAAGGACGCCATCGGGGATCACGAGTTGCTTCTTCTTTATGATGTGTCGCATAATTTGTGCAGTGTGGAGGATCATGAAGTAGGCGGTGTGAAAAAGCGGTTGTATGTCCATCGCAAGGGCGCCACGCGGGCAGTGGGGCCGGGGCATCCTGATCTCCCGACGCGGTATCGGTCGGTTGGGCAGCCGGTGTTGGTGGGCGGCACGATGGGAACCGCTTCCTATATTCTCGCCGGCACTGAGGAAAGCGGGCGGATGGCCTTTCATTCCGCGTGCCATGGGGCGGGGCGGAGCCAAAGCCGTAGCCAGGCGCTGAAACAGTACCGGGGCGAGGATGTGGTGGAGAAACTCCGGCGGCGGAACATCACCGTGAAAACCCGCTCCTTCAGGGGGGTCGCCGAGGAGGCGCCCGCCGCGTATAAGGATGTGAGCGAAGTCGTCCGGGCGACGGCCGGGGCCGGGCTCGCCCGTCTGGTGGCGAGGCTGGAGCCGATGATTTGTGTGAAAGGGTAAATAGGGAATTCTGGATTCTGGATTCCTCTTTCTGTATTCTCCCCTCATGAGTTCCAAGCACGGTCAATTAACGAATGTGGCGCAGGAACGGGCGTTGCTGGTTCAGGTTGTGATCGGGCGAGCCGGTCGCGATTTGGCAAAGGATTCACTGGAAGAGCTTGAGCGACTGGCCGATACGGCCGGCGCGGTGGTGGTGGGGACGCTTTCCCAAAACAGACACTCCCCGGTTCCGAAAACATTCATTGGGGAGGGGAAGCTCGAGGAGATTAAGCTTGCCTGCAATCAGGTGCGGGCGAACCTTGTGATATTTGACAATGATCTTTCCCCCATGCAGGTGAACAACCTCGATGTGGCGCTGGGGACCAAGGTGATTGACCGCACGGAGGTGATCCTTCAGATTTTCGCCAGGCGGGCGCGTTCGGCTGAAGCCCAGATCCAGGTTGAGCTGGCACAGTTGGAATATCTGGTAGGGCGGTTACCGCTATCCGAGAAGCAGGCGCGTTTTACCGGCGGCATCGGCATGAAGGGTCCTGGTGAGAGTCCGCTTCGGCTTCGCAATGAACCCATGCGGCGCCGGATCCGGGATTTGAAGGATAAACTGGAATCCATCCAGGATCGTCGTGAACGGACCCGGGTGCGAAGGCCCTGGGCGGCGGTCAGTTTGGTGGGCTACACCAATGCCGGAAAATCAACCTTGTTGAACAGCTTGTCCGGGACGGATGCCTATGTGGATGACCGGCTGTTTGCCACGCTCGACACCAAGAGCCGACTCGTCCATGTTCCGGATGGGCGTGATATCCTGTTGACGGACACGGTGGGGTTCATCCGGCATCTGCCGCATGGACTGATCGCTTCATTCCGCTCAACGCTGGAGGAAGTGGCGCAGGCGGATCTTTTGCTTCATGTCGCCGACGCCGGGCATCCCTATGTGAGCGAGCACTGTGATGTGGTGTTTGATACCCTGGCGGACATTGGTGCCGATACCGTTCCGGCCTTGATGGTGTTCAACAAGTGCGATACCCCTGCCGCACGGGAACGATGGCCGGATCTGTTGGCGAGGTATCCCGGCGCCATGGCCGTGTCGGCCCTGCAACACGAGGGGATGGGAGAGCTGAAACAAAGAATGGCGGAGATGATTGACGGGAAGGAGCGGCCGAACCTTGACCCTTGAGCCTTCAGTATCGAACTTGAGGAAAGCCCGTCGGGTGATCGTATTGGCATTGGTGTTGCTGGCGGGGTGTGC
Organism: uncultured bacterium; assembly: GCA_903934155.1. Classification (GTDB taxonomy): domain Bacteria; phylum Verrucomicrobiota; class Kiritimatiellia; order CAIKKV01; family CAITUY01; genus JAABPW01. Next base: position 11,846 of record CAIZMS010000291.1, read on the forward strand.
GTCGGCTGAACGCTTTTATTTTGTCCAGATCAGCGATACCCATTGGGGGGCGAGGGACGGCGTTTCGTTGACGCGACGGGCGGCGGAGATGATCAATGCCCTTCCGGTTAAGGTCGAGTTTGTGGTGATGACAGGGGATGTGTGTTCCGATTCAATCCTGAAGGAACCGGTGGTGAAGGAAGGGCAGGAGGCCCTGAAGGGATTGAAGGCTCCCTTGTATTATGTTCCCGGGAATCACGACATCGTGAAGACGGATAGTGTCCGCACAAGCGCCCAGTTTGAGAAAACTTTCGGCCCGCTGAACCGGAAAGTGGAGGTGCGGGGAGTGATGTGCCTTTTCCTGTGTACGGAAATGAAGGAAGGCGAGACCCGCCCCCCCGCCGAGGTCGAACGGCTTTGGATTGAGGATAAACTGGAGTCGGGTAAGAGTCGGAAACCAGTACTGATTTTCATGCACCGTCCCCCCATCTTTGATATGGTGAATGGATCGGACGGACAGGTGTCATGGGATCATCCGTATGACACGCGGTGGGGTTCCTTATTTGAGGGGCATCCGGAGATCAAGGGGGTTTTTGCCGGGCATTTTCATCGTGAAGAACTGCGCTGGATCGGGGGCGTTCCTGTTTTTGTAGCTCCGGCCCTGGCGCGTTTCTGGGATCGGCAACCCTCCTTCCGGCTCTTTGAGTATCATGACGGGCAGTTGAATTATTGGGCGCTGTATCCGGAGCGGGGTAGTTCCACCAAGTGGACGCCGCCTTCGGGGGCGCGTCAGACGCCGGCGGGAGAATAACATGCAGTGGTATTATGCAGTAAAAGGACAGCAGCAGGGCCCGGTTGAACAGGACGAACTGTTTTCCCTGGCGCGCGATGGAAAACTAACGGGGAATGATTTGGTCTGGAACTCCACTATGGGAAACCAGTGGGTTAAAGCGTCAGTCATTCCGGGACTATTCAGCCGGCCGGAAACGGCGGGGAGTGGTGCACCTCCACCGGTATCAGAGTGGTCTTCCCAAGCCCAATTCAAAAGCGCGATGCATAACCGGGATTTGATGGCGAGTGCGCGAGCTGCGTTGGCCGGGAACTGGGGCTTGGCGATCGGCGGGGTGCTTATTTATCTTTTGGTGATGGTGGTTCTGGCGGCCATTCCTTATCTCGGGAGTGTCGTCAGTTTCATCATTGGGGGTCCCTTGATTCTGGGATGGTCGTTGTTTTTCCTGATGCTGGCCCGGGGGCAGCCGGGACCCGTGGGGATGATTTTTGATGGCTTCAAGCAATTCGGGACGGCTTTCCTCGCCTCTCTTTTAATGGCCCTGTTGATATTTGCCTGGGCGTTGCCCGGCATCATCGTCATCATCGTCATGGGGGTTCTCGCCTTGAAGCCCCTTCTGGGGGGAGGGATGCCTTCGGTGGGAATGATACTGCCGTTGGTTCCCCTGGCGCTTCTGGCGATGATCCCGGCGATCATCGCCGAATTCCGCTATTCCATGACTTACTTTGTGATCAACGATACGCCCGGCATCGGGCCTATGGAAGCCATCCAGCACAGCTCACAAATGATGCGGGGGAACAAATGGAAGTTGTTTTGCCTGCAGTGCCGTTTTATTGGGTGGTCATTTCTCTGTCTGTTTACGATGGGAATCGGGTTTCTCTGGCTCGTTCCCTATATGATGACGAGTAAGGCGGCTTTTTACGAGGAACTGAGCAAGGGCTAGCGGATAGGGCCTGCGGTAATTCCCGAAGGGATGAGGTCACGGCCAAAGCGATTGGGCATTGGACACTGTTGTTTTCGCCAGTTCCAGCTCAGGAATCCCCTTGATTTTCGCCACGGCCGTCAAGACTGCGGTTAAATGGGCGGGTTCATTGATCGCTTTACCGGCGGAATCAAGCAGACGGCCCACACTCGGCGGCAGGAATGGCGGCAAGTCCGGGGCATCCGTTTCGATCAGTAGATAGTCCAGAGGAACCGCGGCCACGGCGTCCCGCCCCTTTCGATTCTGTTCGAAGGTGATGGCGCCTGAGAAGGAGAAGAACGCTCCGCGCCGGATGAGCGGTTGAACCAGATCCACGGAGCCCGAATAGGAGTGAAGCACAAACCTGCGGGCGGGCCATCCTGTTTCATCCAGCAACTCCACTAGGCGTCCCCAGGCCCGGCGGCAGTGGAAGGTGACGGGCAGGTGCCGTTCGTTGGCCAGATGGATCTGGGCGAGCAAAACGGTTTCCTGGTCTGTGAAAGTCGTCTTGTCCAGAGCGTGATCCAGCCCGATTTCGCCGACGGATGAGGGCGTGTCTTCCAGGCAGGCTTTCAGGGCATCCAGCCAGCCCTCGCTCCGGCTTCCGGCATACCAGGGATGCAGGCCGAAGGAAAGTTGAACCCCGGGGAAACGCTGCGCGAGTCCCGGAAGCAGGGGCCAGTCCTTCTCTCGGCTTCCGCAACACATAAGATCCGTCACCCCGGCCTTGGCCGCGCGCTCCATGGCGGCGTCAAGGTACGGGGTCAGTCGTTCGTCCTGTAAATGACAATGGGCGTCAAAGAGGTTCATGGTCATCAATTTTCTGGATACTGAACACTGAATACTGAATACTACCGTTTCTTATGATGACAAACAATGCCACTGATGCCGAGATCCTCCGACAGGCGCGGGGGAAGTTTGCCTGCATTGCCACCTCGTACGGGTTGGGGGTATTTAACGACAATTTCTTCAAGCAGGCGGCGCTGGTGCTGTTTGTTGCGGCCGGTCTGAATGACATGCAGGGCTATGCCATGGCGGTGTTCACGGCGCCCTTTATTCTATTTTCCGCCCCGGCCGGGTGGTGTGCTGACCGGTTTATGAAAAGCCGTGTGGTGATTTCGGCCAAGTGGCTGGAGTTGCTCGCCATGTTGTGTGGTGCCGTGGGGATTTGCAGCGGGCATTCCCCGCTTATTTTCGCCATGCTGTTTATCATGGGCTTTCAGGCCACCCTGTTTAGTCCCGCCATGAACGGCACACTCCCCGATCTTTATCCTGAACGCTTTATTACGCATGCCAACGGGATTCTCCGGATGCTGGTGACCCTCTCCATCCTGGGGGGGGTGGCGGTGGCCGGAATGATGTTGGATTACCAGGAAGTCTGGTTCTGGGGAATTGAGAAGGGGCGGGTGCTGGTCGCCGGGACGGTCATCGGCGTGGCGCTGATCGGGTTGCTGGTGAGTTACGGGGTGCCGAAGCGGCCCGCTGCCAATCCCGCTGTGAAATTTCCCTGGAGCGGGCCCTGGCATACCCTCCAGGAACTGTGGGCCACCCGCAAGGATCCGCTGCTGGCCACGACCATCTTTACGAATGTCTTTGTCTGGCTGATCGGGTCGCTGGGGATCCTGATCATCAATCCGCTTGGGATTCAGCAGTTTGGTCTGAGTAAGACGATGACAAGTTTGCTGATTGTCAGCCAGTTGGTGGGAATTGCCGTCGGGGGCGTTATCAGCAGCCGTCTGGTTCCCATCACGCGCTGGTACCGGGTGGTCTGGCCGCTTTGCCTGGCGATGTCTCTGGTGATGCTGGTCATGCCTGCTGTTCCCTATCTTCCCTCTGCTCTGCACCAGACGGCGCTTTATGGGCTGACCTTCCTGCTGGGTTGCTTCGGGGGCGGCATTCTGATTCCCATGGAAAGCTTTTTGCAAATCCGGCCGCCCGTCGTGCGCAAAGGTTCGGTGCTTTCGGCGGTCAATTTTATTGTGTTCATCGGAATATTGTCCTCCGGCTTGTTTTCGAATTACCTGAATACCCACTGGAAGCCGACCGAGGCCTTCGGGGTTATGGGTGTGTTTTCGTTAGGGGTGACGGCGGTTTTGTTCCTGCTTTTTCGGCGTCGGAATGAAATCATTGGGGGGTAGGGTCAGGTGCTTAACCTTTTGATCTGCGCATTTGTCCGGACGATTCTCAGGCTCCGATACCGGACCGAGGTGAGCGGTGTGGAGTCTGTCGCGAAGAAGGGTTGCTCCGGCATCCTTTTTCTGCCGAATCATCCTGCTCTCATTGACCCCGTTATTTTGATGACGCAACTCTATTCCCGGTTCCGGTTGCGGCCCCTGGCAGATCAGGATCAGATGAATCGTCCCGGGCTCAGGTGGTTGGCATCCCACCTGAATGTGGTGGTCATCCCCGATCCCGCGCTCTATGGCGAAGCCAGTCGCAAGGCGGTGGAGGAGGGGGTTGAGAACTGTATCGTGGCGCTCCGGGCGGGCAGCAACATTCTGCTCTATCCGTCCGGGCATATCATGCGGCAGCGCACCGAGGACTTGGCGGGATCCAGCGCGGTGGAAACCATTCTGAAAAGGCTTCCCGAGGTACGCGTGGTGCTGGTGCGAACTCACGGGCTGTGGGGCAGCGGCTTTAGTCGGGCCTCCGGGATGGCTCCTCCATTGGGAAAGATTCTGGAAAAAGGGGTTTTATCCGTACTGGCGAATGGAATTTTCTTCACGCCCCGCCGCCGGGTGAAAATCGAATTGTGCGAGCCGGAAGACCTGCCCCGGCATGGAGGGCGCGCTCCGCTGAATCGCTACCTCGAGGCGTTTTACAATCGAGATGCCCCGTCGGCCTGGACTGTTCCCTATACCCTGTGGGAGAAGGGCGGTGCCCGTGAAATGCCCGAACCGGCACACGGGACGAATGCCGGGGATCTCTCCGAAATTCCGGAAGCCACACGGGCCTTGGTGGTTCAGCACTTGCGGGAACTGACGGGACGAGCCTCGATTCGTGAGGCCGATTCCCTGGCCCGGGATCTGAACCTCGATAGTCTTGCCCTGGTTGATCTAGGGCTCTGGGTGCAATCCGAGTTCGGCTTCCCGGTCAGCGATGGTGCCGGGATGGAGACCGTCGGGGATGTCCTGCTGGCGGCCCGCGGGTTTTCCTCTGTTCCCGCTAAACAGGCGCTCAACCCCATTCCCGCGGAGTGGTTTCGGGCGGGAATTGGCGTGGCTTCACGCGATGATGTGTTGATCCCTTCCGGCACTACCCTGACCTCAGTATTTCTCGCCCAAGCTTCCCTTGGGCTTGACCGCGTTGTGCTGGCCGATCAGATGGGTGGCGTCAAGACGTATAGGGATGTCATCGTGGGAATCCTGGCCCTCTCTCCGGAAATCAGAAAGCTTCCCGGCGAATGCATCGGCATCATGCTTCCAGCCTCAGCCGGGGCCGGGGTTCTGTATCTTGCCACGCTGTTTTCCGGCAAGACGCCTGTGATGGTGAATTGGACGGTGGGCGTTCGCAATATGACCCACTCCCTGGATTTATTGGGTGTCAGGGCTGTGCTTACGGCCGGGCGGGTTGTGCAGAAGATTGAATCCCAATCCGGGAATCTGGGTGCGCTGAAGGAGCGGTTCGTGATGGTGGAGGACATGGGCCGCAAGATCGGTGCCGTTGCCAAAATTCAGGCTTGGCTCACGAGCCGGACGATCTGGCGACGACGCCTGGCATCGGTCAAGGTGGCGGATACGGCGGTGGTGCTTTTCACCAGCGGCTCCGAGAGTCTTCCCAAGGCGGTTCCGTTGACCCATGCCAATCTCCTGGCAAACCTGCGGGACTTTTGCCGTGTGTTCCGGTTTAGGCCCGAAGACCGGTTTATTGGCATTTTGCCGCCGTTTCATTCCTTCGGGTTGACCTGTACGCTCCTGCTTCCCTTGTGCAGCGGCATTCCCGTGGCCTATCACTCCAATCCCACCGAGGGCGTTATGCTCGCCCGACTCATTGAGGCGTATAGGATCACCCTGCTGGTGGGGACTCCGACATTTCTGGGAGGAATTCTGCGTGCCGTGAAGGGGGCGGAGGTGGATTCCCTTCGCGCCGTGATCACCGGGGCGGAAAAATGTCCACAAGCTCTCTTCGACCTGATTGAGCGGCAGTGGCCTGCTCTCAAAGTCATCGAGGGCTACGGGATCACCGAATGTTCGCCGGTAGTGTCTGCCAACGATGAGGAGAATCTGCAACCGGGCACCATCGGAAAGCCGCTCCCATCGGTTGAGGCAGTGCTCGTGGATGTGGAGACGGGGCGGCGTGTTGAGCCAGGCTGTTCCGGAATGCTGCTCGTTCGAGGCCCCAGCATTTTCGGGGGATATCTGAACTACGAAGGCGCCTCGCCCTTTGTGGAGTTTGAGGGAAAATCCTGGTATCGGACGGGTGATCTCGTATTGCAGCGACGGGATGGGGTTCTGGTATTTTCGGGAAGGCTGAAACGCTTCGTCAAATTGGGCGGGGAGATGATTTCCCTGCCCGCCATCGAGGAGGCGTTGGCAAAGGTCTATACGCAGCCGACCGATGAAGAGACGGTGATTGCCGTGGAAGCCACTCCGGTGGATCTGAATCCCGAGCTTGTTCTCTTTACCATTCGCGACCTCGATCGCGAGGAGGTCAACAACCGGATCAAGGAGGCGGGTTTATCGTCCCTCCACAACATCCGCTGCCTCCGGAAACTA
>CAIZMS010000292.1 GCA_903934155.1 uncultured bacterium
CCGCCAGAATCAGGCCAACGAGGGTTCCGCGTCCCAGCCGCATGTTCCGCGCGACCCGGTTCGGTTGGTATCCCGACTGGGCAATCACCGCCTCCACCCGCTGCCGGGTCGCCGTACAGATCCGGTACTGCGCGGCCTTCCCGTTGAGCACCATCGACACCGTCGTCGACGACACACTTGCCGAAACGGCAATGTCCTGAATCGTCATATCGCGTTGATTGGTAATGGATTCTTGCATTGCTAAAACGTTTTAGCATACGATTATTAATCAAACAAGGAGTCAATTCTTATGAATAAAAAGTGATTCGAAACTCTTTCCTTGCGTCAGATTTGGCGAGGCATCATACATCTCCCATGAATGAGAGCGGGGCATCCCGCTGAATCGAATCATCCTCCACGGCCGGTCGGTCGGCGCAGGAATCGCCTTTCATCTCGCCGCCCGGAACAAGGTCGCCGGGCTGATCCTGGAGAGCCCCTTTGTGACCGCCTTCAGGGTCAGAACCGTCATTCCCATTGTGCCGATCGACAAACTCCGGAACAACCGGCGGATTCGCGAAATCTCCTGCCCCCTGCTGGTGATGCATGGCGAGAACGACACCATCATTCCCTTCTGGCATGGCCAGAACCTCTACACCCTCGCCACCGTTCCCAAGCGATGCTGGCGGGTTCCCGGGGCAAACCATAATGATATCCTCATGACAAATGAACCCGGTTACTGGGCACACATCACGCAATTCAGGGATTGGATTGCCCGGCAGGATGATTCAAAGCCACAAAAAGAGACATCCACAACTTCCCCCATAAATCTCCATGAATTCGGAATTGAAGGCTCCGAGGCATTGTGCACTAAACCGGAATAGGAGAAAGGCTTGATCCCCCCTCGCAAAATTGAAACTATCCCAGAAATCAAATAAAGGAAACCATCGCCATGTTCACCCGATCGATTGTCCTCGCAAGTTTGACCGCGCTCCTTTCCCTCAACACTCTCGCGGCGGTAGCCACCACGACGCCCGCCTTGAAAAAAGGAGACCGGATCCTTTTTCTCGGCGACTCGATCACCGCCGGCGCCACCTCCCCCCAGGGCTTCATTACCCTGATTAAATATTCCCTTGATGCCGCTCACAAGGACCTCGGAATCGAAACCATCGGGGCCGGAATCTCCGGCAACAAGGTGGGTCAACTGCGGGCGCGTCTCCAGAGGGACGTTCTCGACAAGAAGCCCACCATCGTCTTCATCTACATCGGAATCAACGATGTCTGGCACTGGAAGAAAAACAAAGACGGAATCCTTGCCGGCGGAACGACCAGGGAAGCCTTCGAGTCAGGCCTGAAGGATATCATCGGGAAAATCAACGGCATCGGGGCACGCGTAATCCTCTGCACACCCAGCGTCATCGGCGAGAAGGCTGATGGAACAAACGATTATGACACCATGCTTACCGAGTACTGCGGAATCAGTCGCAAGGTTGCTTCGGAAACACAAAGCGGAATGGTCGACCTCCACAATGCCTTCATCGCCTACATCAAGGCCAATAACAAGGAAAACAAACCCAACGGCATCCTGACCGGCGACAAGGTTCACCTGAACGCTCAGGGAAACAAGCTCGTCGCCGAGGAAATGCTCAAGGCTCTCGGCGTTAAGCTGGCAGACATGCCTGTCCCGGCCCGGCAAAAGAAGACCCGCGGAAAATAAGTCTGTTCAATGAGGCTTTCCGGAATCCAGGAAATACCAAAGCGGACACGGATCCTAAAGGCATTGCGCCTTATGTCGACCGTGATCGTAATATGCCATCATGTGAGCGCCGATGCAGCCGGCCTTCAAAGTTTTCTTATCCCTGCCGATCGTCCTGAAAAGGTTGGTAACAGGCACCGTCTTGAAAGCCACGCGACAATCCATGTTGATTCTTTCGCAGTGGCCGATGGCAAAACATACATGGAGACCTCTGAAATGGGATCGGTTGATCTGATGGGTACGGTGACGGTGGTTGCCGTGGCGTCGAATTGGATAAAATACCTGCCTATATCATCACCTCTTTCCTCCCCTTAGTGTGAGCCGGACAGAACCGAGCCCTTTGCCCCCTTCGCCGGCCTTGATGTCAGGCGAACAGTGGGTGAGCGATGGACGATCAATCCTGCCGTGTTCGCGAAGTATATGAAGTCTTACAGCCCGGGCGCCAAGGAGGGCGACTACAGTGGAACGGGTGAGTTTACGGGGATCACCCGGACAAACGGGGAGGAGTGAGCGAATGTCCGCCTCGACATGACTAGTATTGCACCGCCGCCTGACAAGGGGCCATGGAAAACATCCGGATTCAGGGCAAAGACGGTCAGGCGTGTCGCCTGATTTGTGATAGAATTTGTACCTGTAGAATGCCGTATCGAAGACCATAACGGCCTTGATGCCATATCAACCAGACTGTAAGGAAAACTCAGCCCAGCAGGAACCGGCGGCGGGTAGTTCCATGCTCGATGGGCTTGGAAAGAATGGTGTTGCGGCCCACTGCCTGGCCGGCGCGGTGAACCTTCTCGTCGATACGGCGCCCTGAGCCTGATGTCTTTCGGAGCCGGGGATGGCGAGCCCGCATGTAGGCCGCGAGCTGAACATCATCCCGCTTCATCAATGCGTAGGTCACCGGACTCTCCGTCTCGAGCTCGCGATCCCGGATCTTCAACTTCTCCGAAAAACCGCTCAAGAGGCCCAACGCAAAATCCACCTGACGCCCGGAGGTGAGCGAACGCCCCTTCCGAAAAATCTGCCACTGGTCCTTGATAACCCGCTTGAGAAAGTCATACACGTAGCCGGCCATCCTGACATTTTCAGTGGTACCGCTGATTTCCAAAATCCGGCCCATTCGTTCCCGATCGACCACATAGGCGCAAATCCACACGGCTTCAACGAAATAGAAATCCTGCAGCAACCGGCTCAGCGCATACTCGTGGGCTGCCTGCCGCAACTGCGGTTCACCGAGACACAGGCTACTATATTGCCGATCCGCCGTTCCGAAAAGCAGGTCAATATGATAGCGGGCAATCGTCTCATGGACTTTTGTCATGGCCAGTTCGGCCTCGTGCCGGTTCGAGCTCGCAGAAAGAGCCAGCAACTTCTTTACACGAAGCAGAATCCGGTCGTTTTCATCGAGTCCGCCAGTATTACTCATCTCATAAAGCGATGGGTAGTCACCAGCCGCACGGGGATCCGCGTTCAGTAAACGGCAGGCCTCCTGAAACCGGACGCCATGCGGCTGGTCGGTTCCGCCGAGTAGCTCATCCGTCACCTGGTGAGCCAACTCGTGAAGCAGCACTTCCCGGACGGTCATCCAGGGATAGTTCATCACCAACTTGCGACTGAAGGCCATGACCCGCCGTTCGCGGTTCCATTCGGCCCACCGCCTGTCGAAGTCACGCAATTCGAAGCCCGGAAGCGTCAATCGGATCCTGTACGCGGATGATAGTAAGGCCACGGCATTCTTCCATTCACAGATCAAGCCATGAAGGATGCGCCGTTCCAGTTCCGGATGATGACTAAGCGTAATGGTCTGCCTCCTCGTCGATCTCGGCCACAGTGGCCACTTATGGTCGGGCTCCGGCGTGGCCCGATCGGAGTGATTCCATCCGTTTCATATGAACCCATTACCCTATAGAGAAGCCTTGAAGTATATCGAAAGACGATGATTATTCAAGTGTGGCCCCCCCTGTATGGGGCTACTGAGGAG
>CAIZMS010000293.1 GCA_903934155.1 uncultured bacterium
CGGAATGTTTTCACGCTCCCGGTAATACGGAATCACCTTTTCCAGCTTCTCCACGATTTCCGGCCGCTCCGGACGGGGCCCCACCAGACTCATCTCGCCCGTGAAGATATTCCACAACTGGGGTAATTCATCCAGGCGATACTTCCGAAGAGAGCGCCCGACCCACGTCACCCGCGGATCATTTTCAACCGACCACACCGCCCCCTGGGCCGCTTCGGCCCCTTCTTTCATGGTCCGGAATTTATGAATCCTGAAAATCCGCCCGAATCGGCCCACCCGCTCCTGGGAATAAAATACCGGCGCCCGATGCTCAGCCAGTTTAATCACCAGCGCGACAAGCGCCGAAAGACCCAGGGCCAGCGGGGAAACCATCACCACCAGCCCGATATCCATGATCCGCTTGAACCGCAGGGATATGGGTGAAATAAACCCCTGGCTGGCGTTCATCAGCCAATGCTCATCCACCAGATTGAGCGGCACTTTCCCCCCATACACCTCGGACACATTCAACGGCGACAGCACGGACACCCCCTCGAACCGCAACCGCCGCAGCTGGGAATACACCCCCGCCAGATCTTCATCCCGCTCCACCGCAATCAACAAAACATCACAGTCCAATGACCGGACGGTGGCCGCCACATGCGAAGACGCACAGTGAATCACCGAGGGACTCCCTTCACACCCCTCGCCGGGGGCGGATACCCGGATGGGGGATACCACGACACCCGAATCGACTTGAATGAGAGCCACCACCTTGTGCCGCGGCCTTAAATTAATGTTCTGAACCAGAACCATATCCGCCCGGGCACGGGGCCCCGTTCCCAGAATCGCAACCCGATAGGCCAAAAGGTCTTTTTTGAAAAAATAGTGGTAGACCAACATCCGAATCAGCAGCCACAGCACCGAATATACCGCAAGGGCCAGAAACAAAACACCGCGCCCCACGACAGCGCTAAACCACGCATAGGACGTAATGCTGACAACCAGAATCGCCACCATCATCGAAAACGCCCAGTTGACCGCCATGTTGAAGCGGGACGCCTTGAGCTCCTGTCCGTAGGCTCCGGTCACATAGTTTGAAACCAGCACCGCCAGAACGATGTAGATCCAGCCTGGCAGGGTCTCCAAAAAATACGGAGCCGTCGCGTTCGCGCCCAGGCGGAGCTCCATCCCTATGATAACCCCGCCCAGAAGGCAGAACGCATCAAGCGTTGCCAGCCAGAACACTTGCCGGTGCAAATAGCTGCGATGTGAGCTCATGTTTATTCAGACGGGAGAAATGTCTTTCTGAACCATCTCGATACAGTGCGTCGCATGTTCCCCAGAGGACTCATGGGCATACGGCGACCATGTTCATCATACAGGTCATAATTATAGCCGTACCGGTAGGCGTAGCTGTAGTAGGCATAATTCGGATACTGGTAGGCGTAATACAGACTGCTGATACGGTGCATATCAATACTGTTCACAATCATCCCGATAATGTGGACATCCCCGAGCATGTCGAGGGAGTATTTGATGGTGGGTTTGGAGGTGCGATTGGCGTGCGCCACATACACCACGCACACCAGGGGACACCCCGCCAGAATGACCGTATCCGTCACACGCAAGACAGGCGCTGAATCCAGCAGAATATAATC
>CAIZMS010000294.1 GCA_903934155.1 uncultured bacterium
ACCTGTCACAAGGCGCCTCCGATTCATACGGTGACGGACTGGCTTGGGTGGAACCGTTATCCCCTGTGGTATGCCACAAACTCCCCCGCCATGATGCTGGATGAAAAGCAGGGCACATCGCGTGAAGGTAATTTTGTGGTAAGCGAATATGGAGCAGGGGCCTGCGTCCTGAATCATGAGGAAAATCCGAAGCAGCCCATCGCCAATAAAACTCCGTGGCATCCCGAGGAATGGCAGAGTTATGTCCACGAGCAGGCCTGGTTGGCGATTCGCGAACGGTCATTTATCTGGGGTTCCTTTGTCTGGGTCATGTTCGATTTCCATTCGGCTAAACGCAACGAGGGGGATCATGCCGGGCGAAATGACAAGGGTCTGGTTACTTCCGATCGTCAGGTCAAGAAGGATGCCTTCAATTTCTACAAGGCCAACTGGACCGATGAACCCATGGTCTACATCACCAGCCGGCGGTTTGTGGAGCGCCAGCAGCCCAAGGTGGGGATCAAGGTTTATGGCAATGTCGATTCCATCGAGTTGAAGGTGAATGGCGTCTCGCAAGGTTCGGTCAAGCCGGATAGTTTGCAGATCGCCAAATGGAGCGATGTGGAACTCAAGATGGGCGAGAATCAAATCGAGGTCACCGGCTCACGAGGCGGCAAGTGCGTGACCGATCGTTGTACCTGGCAGCGAATCGAGCCCAAACCCGTGATTGCTGGGAAAACTGACGGATCGGACGGTCAGCCGGCGGTCACCGCTCCGAAAAAGCCTTCTGGCGGGAAAAAGGGTATTGCCGGGAAGAATCCTTCCTCCGGGAAGAAGGCCCCTGCGAAGAAAAAAGTAGAAGCGGACGAAACCTGATCTATTCTGTCGGGAGGCGAGCTATGTATAAAAACTATGCAATCGGGAGTTTGTGTGTTTTGGGTTTGGGTGTTTCTCTCGCCTCAGGCGCCTCGGTCAAGGCGGATCAGCCGGAAGGAACCAGCCCCCGGAAGCCCAATATCCTTTTCATTTATGCTGATGATTGGGGGTGGGGTGACTTGAGCAGTCACGGGAACACATGGCTTTCAACGCCCAATCTGGATCGGCTGGCCAAGCAGGGCACGGAGTTCTGCCAGTTCAATGTCAACAATCCGGTCTGTTCGCCGAGCCGAACGGCCGCCATCACGGGGCAGTATCCCGCCCGCCACAGCGTTCACCAGCATTTCAGTACCGTCGAAAATCATGTCGCGATGGGGATGCCTGACTGGCTGGATCCCAAGGCGCCCATGCTGCCGCGAATCTTGAAACAGGCGGGGTATGTCACGGGGCATTTTGGAAAGTGGCACCTGTCGAATACACGTGTGACGGATGCCCCGCTTCCTGCGGAATATGGGATTGACGAATATGCCGGGTTCAATGGGCCCGGGGCCCAAATCAAGGTCAATGACACCTGTAGTAAAGCGATTGATTTTATTAAACGGCACAAAAATGAGCCCTTTTTCATTAATCTGTGGGTTCATGAACCGCACACCCCGCACTATCCATCAGAAGAATCGCTGAAACGGTTTTCCAATCTTGATATACAGCGTCAGGTGTATGCCGCGGTGATTGCGGATGGCGATCGTCGTATTGGCGAGGTTC
>CAIZMS010000295.1 GCA_903934155.1 uncultured bacterium
CAGATCCGCAGGTAATCGAAGCAGCATTTTTCTCATCGATTTCAATTTCAATATTATCCGTGGGAAGTTCCCTGATAATACTGAGCAATCGCCTGGCAGGAAGTGTTGTGGCCCCGGTTTTCGTGATTTGAGTTTCCACAGCACATCGCATGGTCACTTCCATGTCTGTGGTGGTCATCCAGAGCTTGTTTTCCTTGGCCTCCAGCAGGACATTTGAAAGAACCGGAAGGGTGGGTCTGACATTCACCACACCATGAACCATTTGAAGTCCCGCCATGACCGCATTTTTACCAATGACCAATTTCATCGATCCTCCTGACACTCTATCAACACTTGAAGAATAGTATTCTTATTCTTTATATCTAAAAACTATCCGTATTATACCCTGTCAACAACGTCAATAACTTCAAAACATCCATCAGTTGCCTGAAAACAGGACTCGGAATTTCCGAGCCGCTTGTTCATGACACCCCTCAAAATTTTGAAGGCAACAGTTGATAACATTCTTCCCCGGACTTACCAACACCATTTCTGCAAGTTATAAACACGGTTGTCAACTTTTCTTCTCCAACACCCGGGACAGGTGGGATACCGTCTGTCTGAGCTCGGAATTCGTTTCCATTTTTTTCTCAACGAGACGACAGGCGTGAAGGATGGTGGCGTGTGTTTTCCCGAAGGCGCTTCCGATTTCAGGAAGGGACGACGGGGTGAGGGACCGGCAGAGATACATCGCCACCTGTCTCGGCATGGTAATGACGGCCGGCCGGCGCTTGCTGGTCATATCGACGAGCCTGATGTCGTAATAGTCCGCCACCGTCTTCATGATCTGCTCAAAGGTGAGATCTTCCTGCTTTTCCTGGTCCAGGGTGTCGCGGAGCAGGGTTTCGAGATCCTGGATGGTCAGGGGGCGGTTGATCAGCGACGCGTAGGAGGTGGCCCGGATGAGGGCACCTTCCAGGCGTCGGATATTGGATCGGATGGTTTTGGCGATGAACAGGATGATCTCATCCGCATGCTTGAATCCGCTCAGGGCCTGTTTATTCCGTAGGATGGCAATGCGGGTTTCAAGATCCGGCGGCTGAAGTTCGGTGACCAATCCCCACTCAAAACGGGTTACCAGGCGTTGTTCCAGCCCCTGGATTTCACTGGCGGGCTTATCGCTGGTCAGCACGATCTGTTTGTGGGCATCGAACAAAGCATTGAAGGTGTGGAAAAATTCCTCCTGCATTCGCTCCTTGCCTGCCAGGAAATGAATATCGTCAATCAGCAACAGGTCCATGCCCCTGTATTTTTTTCGAAACTGAACCAGGGATTTGTTCTGCAGCGCATCAATATATTCGTTTGTGAAGGTCTCCGAGGAGAGATAGGCAATTCTCGCGTTAGAGTTTTTCAACACATGATGCCCGATCGCTTGCATCAAATGGGTTTTGCCAAGCCCGGATCCCCCGTAAATAAACAGGGGGTTGTAGGCGCGGGCAGGGGATTGTGCCACGGCCAGGGCGGCGGCATGCCCGAAGTTATTCGAGGATCCCACCACAAAATCATCGAAGGTGAAACGGGGATTGAAAACGGGATTACCTCCGGTCCGGGGGGCCACGGGATGACGACGTGGCGCGGACTTGGTTTCAGTTGCTGGTTCCACGGTCTCGGGAAGCGGTGCGGCACGACGTCCGATCACAAACGTAATGGCATAAGATTCGCCGGAGACGGCCGTGATGGCGGATTGGATCAGGGAGAGATAATTCTCCTCGAGCCAAGTCTGGTAAAAATTATTTCCGACCATTAACGAAAGTGTTCGGTCTTCCAGTGTTCCGGGTTCGATGACCTCGATCCATCGGGAAAAAACATCCGGATGCAAAACCTTCCGAAGATGGTCGCATGCGTCCCGCCATATTGTCTGCGCATTGTTTACTGACACAGTCATACTCCTTCCCGAAGGCCTGCTTGACCAGGATGCACCGGGAAAATCTTAAAATTTACAGACACAAAACCAGCCCCCACGGGGCCGGCATCAATAACACTCATGTTTCACAGGCTCAAAACAAGATGCTATGACTTGTTAACAGGTTGTTAACAACCTCCTGTTTCTCCTCTCTTGAACCCGCTGACGCAGGACAATAGGGAAGAAAAACAAAGCAGGCAAGGGGTTTTATGAGATTTCTTTTTATTTTGTTTCAACCACGACCTGTAGTTATTATCTAATACATGATACACCATATGTAGCGTTAATGACCATTTATCTATTTAAGTTAAAGGTTCGATTTTAGATTGGTGTTGCGATAATGAGTGAGCCTCAAAGGCCTAACACTATCCTAACCTATTTGTTTTGAAGGGTATGTGAATTGAAAGAAATTAACAGCCCTCTTGGGGAGAGCGAAAATCCCTTATAAAGCTCGAAAAACACCTCGCTTTTATCTTGGGAATGCAATCCGAATGCAATAAAGCGTGAGACTGGTTCGTTTATCCTGTACAGTGAAAATATATTTTAGGGAGTGATGCGATGAAAAGACTAATGCTGATGACGGGATTCATGATTGGGCTGGCGACGCTGGTAATGGCTCAGGATAAGCCTGCCGTCGAGAAGCCGGTGCGGATTGACCGGTATGCCGGCTCGGGGAAAGGCGCGATGGAGGGCGATTTTCCGATCCTGCAGATGCGGAAGGAGCTTCAGATTTCCAGGGAGCAGATGCAGAAGATGCAGGGCATTTTTTCAGGCTCCACGAACGAGATGAATGCGCTATATTCCAAAATGCAGGAAACGGCCAAAGCGCAGGCGGAGATGATGAGTCAGGATATGCCCAATGAAGAAGTTGTTTTGAAAGGGGCTGATGAGATTGCGAAAATTCGCGCCGAAATCGGCCGCATCCGCATCAAGCAAGTTCTGGCGGCCTGCAAGATTCTTACGCCGGAACAGCGCGTAAAGATGCGAGAGAAGATGAATGAGAAAATTGAAAAAAACCGCACAGAAGGCAGCCGGACGAAGCGGCTTGATCGTGGGCCTGCGGGGGGCTCTGAAATCAAGAAGAAGTAACGCCCCGACAATCACACTATAAAAAAAACGCCCCGGATTAAACTCCGGGGCGTTTTTTTGTCTTTCGACGGGGAGGGCCGCTTAGCCCTGAAGCGCCGCGTGGGCGGCCGCCAGGCGTGCGATCGGCACGCGATAGGGGCTGCAGCTCACATAGTTCAAGCCTGTCTTGAAGCAGAACCGCACCGATTCAGGATCTCCACCCTGTTCGCCGCAGATCCCCACCTTGAGCGCCTTCTTGGTCTGGCGTCCTTTTTCAACCGAGATCTTGATCAGCTGGCCCACGCCATCCTGGTCAATGGTCTGGAATGGATCCGCCGGGATGATCTTCTGCTCCAGATAGTCATTCATGAACCCGCCGATATCGTCACGGCTGAATCCGAAGGTCATCTGGGTCAGGTCATTGGTCCCGAACGAGAAGAAGTCCGCTTCCTTCGCCATACGGTCCGCGAGCAGTGCGGCGCGGGGAATCTCGATCATGGTCCCGAACAGATACGGGATGGAGTCGAGTTTCTTGCGCTGGATCACATCC
>CAIZMS010000296.1 GCA_903934155.1 uncultured bacterium
CCCTCCAAAAGTTTCCCGCGCGCCATGAATAAACCCGCCAGTCCCAGAGTTCCCGCCCGCAGGAAGGTCCGCCGTGACAGGGCGCCGTCAAGGTGTGATGAAGATGTTCTCATGATGTTGTCCTCAGTGCTTCATGATGAATTCCGTCGAGTTAATCAAAACCCAGGCCAAGTCACAGACGGACTCCGCCGGCTTCCGCTTGACCGAGGCCAGGTAGTTCCCCGCCTTCTGCCGTTCCGGCTCCGTCGGGAGCCGCGACAGGATCCGCATGTACAACTCATCCACCAGCTCGTTATCAATGACGGGGCTCAACACTTCAAAGGGTTTTTTCAAGCCCCCCACCACGCCACTCGGCTGGGTGGACTTCCCTTTTCCGTTCCCCTTTCCTTTCGCGCCCGCATTCATTGCCTTGCCCCCCCCGCCCCCGGGAGTCTTGAATCCCTTCGCCAGTTTCATCAGCACGGAACTGCGCTCAATCTTCTTCTGGATCTGGCTGGAATTCAGCATGCACTGGGCCTGAAACATCGAGGGAACTGCCGTCCGCTCCGACTCAAACGAAGTGTTCCGGGCGGGGCGTCCGAACAACTCCAGAAACGGTAACTCGATGCTGCCGTCCGCAAGGCTGATGGCGCGCTGGTCATCGGGAAGAAAGGTGAACGGCTCCGGAATGCTGCTCGTGTATTTTTCCCCGGTTCCCGTGATCTGGTTGATGGCATCCAACAAGGGCTCGGCATCAAGCCGCCGAAGCCGGTAATGGGATCCCCCCGGTTTCATCCGCCGCATTCCCGGCGTTCGGAAGGGAAGAGCGCTGATAGGTATTGGAATTCAGAATGAGACGATAGACAGACTTGAGATCATACTTGTGGCTGATCAGTTCTCTTTCCAAAAGCGTGAGCAGTTCCGGACTCCACGCCGGATTGGACGGACGCATGTCATCCGGCTCATGAACCAGCCCGCGCCCCAGCAGCCAGAACCAGATCCGGTTGACGATGCCCTTCGCAAACCACGGATTGTCCGGCGCCGTCAACCACTTGGCGAAAGCCACCCGCGGATCCTGGTCGGCGGGAAGATAATAGACCCGACCATTGGGAGTCCGGGGAACCACGACCTTTGCCGTAACGGAATTGGTGAGGCATCCCGCCGGATTGAAGAAGACGATCTCCTCCTTCCATTCCTCCGTCCCCTTGTAGCCGATCTTGGCAAAGAAGGCCGAAAATTCCTGAATCTGGTCTTCCGTTAAATCCGCATTCCCGAGGCGGATTCCCATGAAGACCAGCGCCACGGTTTCCGCAATCTGACGAGGGGAACGATCCTGGAAAGGCCGGTAGAAATTCGAGGGCGGGGCGCGGAAATTACTGCCGGAGGCGGTGAGCAACTCCCTCGCGAATTGATCGTAGGGTTTGTTCTGCCTGAGACTCTCCCGAATCCAGCGATCATAGGCCTGCACGGCATTGGGCCATAGGTTGCTGGGAAACTCCGCCTTGATCCGCAACAGATCCCCCCACTTGAGCCCCCAGTACTCGGCAAACTCGGGACGTTGAAGTAGATCGTCAATAAGCGCCGCACGCTTTCCGGGAGCCGAATCGGACAAGAACACCCGCACCTCGGCGGAAGTGGGAAGGGTTCCGATGACATCCAAATAGACACGCCGGATAAAAACAGCGTCCGAACAAGGCTCGGAGGGCGTGATCCCCTTCGCCTGCAGAACGGCCATCACGGGCTCATCTATCGGGTTGGCGAAACTGTTCAGGCTCGCGCCCATAACAAGCCCCACCACCATCACCCAGCGATTTACCCCTCGCACCATCTGGAATCCCTTTCCTGTGAAGACACCGCTATACAATATAACGATTCGGACGGCAGTTTTATTGTGACAGATGGATCATTAATCCGCTGATTATCTCCTCCAGAAAACCCTTCCAGCCATCTGACATGTTTCAGATCCGTTTTTTCGAGTTTCCCTAACTTCTGATCCGTTGACTGTCTTGACTCCCTTCAGAATATTTGATCTAAACCGGTTTAGATGTCGAAATTACGAATAAAGCAGGGTGTGAGAATTCGGGATGTGGCGGTGGCTGCCGAACCCCTGCCACCCGAGACACCGGCTGATCCCAACCCCATACCTGCCCCCGTTGAAGCGGAAAGTGGAGCGGCTGAAGAGGAAGAAAAGGCTGTCTCAGCAGACTCGACGAACGCCACATCAACCAATGCTTAACAGTTTAAGCAAGCATCTGACCCTATTTCACAACTCATCCAGCGGACTTTCAGCAGTCGAATCCATGCCGCGGATGACGTGGGTATAGATCGTTTCCACGCTTTCATACCCCAGATACTTCTGAACCTCGCGGATTCGATGTCCAGCGTGTTGCGGTCATGGCATGAGCACTTTTCCCTCCCTCAAGGGCATTCAACTCATCAAGGTGCTTCGGCGCCTTGGATTTTAAATCATCCGGATCAAGGGAAGTCACCACTTCCTCCGTCACCCCGATGGACGATGCACGGTGGTGCCAGTTCACCGTGGCGAGAGCATCGGCCGCGGACTTCTCGCTCAAATCCTCCGGGATTGTGAACTCACCAGAGAAGAAATTCTGAACGAAATCTAAGCGAACCAGATCTTGCTGGCTATCGTCGCTCCGCTCCTCAGCCAGAAGATCATCGTTCTGCTCAAGAAATGAATAAAACTGAAGCCATGCAGATTGTCGAAGCCGAGCTGGAGACTTTTCGAAGTAAGCCGTACTCTGAGCTTGTTGCTCTTGTTGATGCAGAGCCGACCATTGGTCAGAAGTTCGGCCCTAGTGGGAAAGAGTACCAATTTGAGATCATGGTCTATTGGGATGATAAACCGGACGGTGACGTCCGGGTAATCGGAAGTGTTGATGATGGAGGCTGGAGGGCGTACTTCCCCATGGGAACTAGCTTCATCAAAGCACCAGACAACACATTCATTGGAGAATAGGAAGCAGAACAACAGTGTCGTGCCTACTCGGTGCCCGCGGTGGGCACCTCGCGGCACACACTGGACGTTGGGTGCAGAAGATAGATGACACGAACGATCAAACAGTGGTGCGCTGAGCACGGTGTCAATTGGCTGGGCCAAGGCTCCATCGGTGGCATCCGCTATGACTGGAAGCTTGTCCTTGGCAAGGGACGCACAGCCATCTTCTCCACGACGGTCGAAGGTGGCGTGCCGGAATCCCGGCGCGTCGGCAAACGTGACGTGCTCGTGTTCCCAAATCCGAACCGCCCGAGAGACGGCGGGAAGATCAGCAAGACGGCGTTCCTCCGGATCATCAACTGGGTTGAGGATTGCCTGGCAGGGAATATTCGAGAATTGAAGGCACCCAACCAATCGTCGGAGGATATCGGCGCTGACGCGCCGAATCCTCAACGCTGACGTTCGCCAGAAGAGATGATTGACGCGTACATACAAATGTGCATATAGTAACATCATGTTTGAATGGGACAAAGCAAAAGCCGAAAAGAACGAAACGAAGCATAAAATTGCCTTCGCGGATACGTTTGGCGTTTTTGAGGATCCGCACGCGCTGACTCTTGACCAGGTCGTGGACGGAGAAGAACGTCAAGTGACAATTGGAATGGATGCCTTTGGGCGTGTTCTGGTTGTTGTATACGCGTGGCGTGGCGAAACAATTCGAATCATTTCAGCGCGCAAAGCATTAAAACATGAGGTTAAGCAGTATGAACAATAAATACGATTTCAGCAAAGCACGCCGCGGTGCGGTCGTGTCCCATCCGGGGAATAAGGTGCGCATCACGATTCGACTTGATCGTGACATAGTGGAGTGGTTCAAGGCTAAGGTTGAGCGCCAGGGTGGTGGCAACTACCAGACCCGCCTCAATGATGCCCTCCGGTCATTCACTGAGCATCAGGATGAATCCCTTGAAAAGATTCTCCGCAAAGTCGTTCGGGAAGAAATGAGAAAAGCATCCTAACAAATCGGCGAACCAGCCAATTCACGCGACGCTTTACAGCGCGCCTGATTGGCGGCGTTC
>CAIZMS010000297.1 GCA_903934155.1 uncultured bacterium
CCCGAGGATCTCAAAAAAGCCGACGTCAATCCGACTGATAAACCGTCGCTGATGATTGACGACTTCTCGCGAGGCTGGCACGATTGGTATCCCTTTGTCGAATGCAAGCCTGGACAACTTGACGTAGTGACGAAAAAACTAAAAGACCCCAAATGGCAGGGACCGAAAGGGGCCGTTCTAAAACTCGATGTCCTCAGCCCTGAAGATAACGAATTAGTCATTGCGTTTCTGTTGAATGCGTGGAGCGTTGACCCCAAACATTCCGGCGGGGGGTACGGTGCCGTTAAACCCCTGAAAGGCTCACCCCGATGGCAGACCGTGACGGTTATATTATCCGAATTGCGACCTACTCCCGACAAGCTCGGTGCCCAATACAAAATCATCACATCTCCTATGGCAGACTGGACGCACATCACGGAGTTTAAACTCTGCACAAAATTCAACGTTACAAAAGACGGCCAAACCGTTCAGCTTGGGACGGGCAAATGGAACGGCACATACAAATTCCGCAACCTAAGGTGGGAAATGCCGAATTAATCCTCAGGAGGCTCTTGCAGAAATAAGGCGAACGCGCATGAAGAGGCCGTTGTCAAATGACTGGAGAGTGCTTGATCGGCGTGATGTAGCGCGAAGGAAAAAATATGATGAAAAGATTGTTTTTGATGGCGTGCCTGATCGGTTCAACCGGTTACGCGGTGGAACTGGCAGACAAGATCATCTGGCCGGAATTCCTGGTTGAACATCTGCGCTGCGAATACCTGAATAATCCATTGGGGATCGATAGTGCGAAGCCGCGGTTGGGATGGGAAGTAGTGGCTCAGGGTACACGGGGGATCAAGCAGGTGGCGTATCAGGTGCTGGTGGCGAGTTCGGAAGAAATCCTCAAACAGAATACCGGCGATTTATGGGATAGCGGAAAGGTGGCCTCAGACCGGAGCATCCAGATTGTGTATGGCGGGAAACCTCTGGTCAGTCGCCAGTCGTGCTTCTGGAAAGTAAAAGTCTGGTCAATTTCGCATCTCAACCCCGTTGAATCCGCCTGGAGCAAGTCGGCGTCCTTTGAAATGGGATTGCTGGAGCCGGACTCATGGAAAGCAAAGTGGATTGGTTTGGGCGGGCCGACAGGATATCAAGCTTCTCCATTACTGCGCAAAGAGGTAGACGTCACCGGGAAAATCAAGCGCGCGCGGGTGTATATGTCGGGGCTGGGCTGGAGCGAGCTTTACATCAATGGCAAGAAAGTCTCGAAGGATGTGCTCTCGCCTGGACTGACTGACTATTCCCAGGAGATCCAATACTGCACCTATGATGTCACGACGTTGCTCGGACAGGGAGTGAATGCGATCGGAATGATGCTGGGCAATGGCTGGTTTGCCGCTGACAAACTCCTGGGCAAGAAAGGGTTTTGGGAGGATCGACCGCAGGCCATTCTGCAGATGACAATTACTTACGA
Organism: uncultured bacterium; assembly: GCA_903934155.1. Classification (GTDB taxonomy): domain Bacteria; phylum Verrucomicrobiota; class Kiritimatiellia; order CAIKKV01; family CAITUY01; genus JAABPW01. Next base: position 1,454 of record CAIZMS010000297.1, read on the forward strand.
CGATGGTTCCGAGAAGCATTTCTTTAGCGATGAAACCTGGAAGGTGGCAACAGGACCGATCCTATTTAACCAGAAGAAGATCGGGGAAGTGTATGATGCCAGGCTTGAGAAATCGCTGTGGAATACGGCTGGTTATGACGATGGTCGGTGGAGTCAGGCTTCTGCGGCTCCGGTTCCCACGGGCCGATTGGTGTGCAGGACGATCCCGCCGATGAAAGTTCAGGAAACCTTGCGTCCGATTAAACTGACCCTCGAGCGCAATGGGGGTTGGCTGTTTGAGTTCGACCGGTATTTCTCGGGCTGGGTGCGATTGAACGTCAAAGGCAAACCCGGCACAACAATCACCCTGAACCATGAGGATGGGGAGAAGGATGTCTACATTCTCAAGGGCGCCCCTGAGGGAGAAGTCTATGAGCCGCGTTTTGCGCTCCATGGCGTGCGGAATGTGCGGGTGATGGGGATCGAAGGAAAACCCACGCTCAATACGCTGGACGGTCGGGATGTTTACAGTGACGTCGACCTGTTGGGCCGTTTCACCTGTTCCAATGAACTCCTGAACAAGATCCACGAGAACATTCAGCGGTCACTGAAGGTCGGCCTGAAGGGGTTTATTCTTGACGCTCTGCACCGGGAGCCCATTGCCTACAATGAGCCGGCGAGCATTTTTGGATCACTGTCGACACGCAAATGCATGCCGGATCTCTGGACAGGGTTCGCCCGCAGTATTCAGCTCGCTGGATCCGCGAATGGCGATCTTTCAGATATCGTGCCAAGACTGCCAGGCATGAAGCGGCGGAGCGATGTTTCCCAGAACGCCAGTTATCCCATGCTGATCTGGTATCTGTACGAATGCTATGGTGATGAACGTCTCCTGGAACAACATTACCCGACGGTCAAGGCTTGGGTTGATTTCATCGGACGACAGTTGACAGAGGAACCTGCTCGTATTGTCAAAAAGGGCTGGCTGGGCGAACACATGTTGCCCAAGCGAGGCGCTCCAGGTTGGGATTTCATCAGTACGGAAACGCCCAAAGAACTCATCTGGACCTGCTTCTATTATCAGAATGCCAGGTTGCTCTCGAACATGAGCCGGGTGTTGGGGAAGAAAGAGGATGAAAGGTGCTATACGGCGTTGGCTGAAGAGATCAGGGCGGCGGTTAACAAGACCTGGCTGGATGCCGCGACGGGGCATTATGCCACCCAATCACAGACCTCGGAAATTCTGCCACTGGCCATCGGGATCGTTCCCCAGGAGAACAGGAAGAAACTGGTCGAGAACATTGCCAGAACGATAACGGATACCGACGGTGGAAAATTCCGGGTCGGTCATGCCGGATTGCCCGGGTTCATGGAGTCGCTGGTTGAGAATGGGCTTGGAGAGATCGTGTACAAGACGGTCAATACGACCGAGTTTCCCGGGTGGGGCTATATGATTTCCGAGGGCGCAACAACCGTATGGGAAGGCTGGAGTTTGAGTAATGGCACCTATAAGAGGGAAGAGAGCATGACCATGCTGACCGGGGTGTGCCGGTTTTTATATGAGGGCATCGCTGGTATCCAGGAACCCGATTTCTATGGCAATCGGGAATTCGAGCCTGGTTACGGTGTGATCCGAATCAGGCCGCACGTGCTTGGCGACCTGACGAACGCCAGCGCCTCGATCAAAACGATCAGAGGCATCGTCTCATCGGGCTGGAAAAAGACGGGCAATTCGCTTGTTCTGAACGTCACACTACCTGGTAATGCAAAAGGCCGCGTGAGTGTGCCTGCGATGGGTTTGAAGCACTTCGTGATTACCGAGGGTGACAA
>CAIZMS010000298.1 GCA_903934155.1 uncultured bacterium
AATTGCAAACTCAGCCTGGGACCAGATCACCACCTTTGATGCAACCCTTTCAGGGTTGAATCATGGTTTGTTCATCTTCCCAGGGTAGCGCCGAGGGCGCAACCCTGGGCTAGCAGATGTAGCCCCGTTGGGGCACCAGACGCCCCATTTCTAACTTGCCAAAGTAGAATTAAAGAGATGAAGCTGGATAAGAAAAATCAACAGACGTTTTCGTTGTTCCAGTCACGCTTGAATGGATCGTTTTTCTAAAACACCGGAGGTTTTCACATGACACACTCAAGAATAGCGACCCTCGCCATCACCGCCGCACTGTGCGCGCTGACGGGATCTGTTGCCGGTGCGGAATCCGTAAGAATTGCCCCGAGGCCGCCTCTGGGCTGGAACAGCTTTGATAGCTATGGGGTTTATCTTCACGAGAAGGCGGCGATGGAAAACCTGGAAGCCATGGCTGTACAGTTGAAGCCGTACGGCTATGAATACTTTGTCATTGATAACGGCTGGTTTGGCGAATACAAGCTTAAGCCAGGAACGCTCTATCCGCTCGAAAAGCATGCCAGCGACGTGAGGCTCAATGAATTCGGGCAGGTGATTCCCTCCAAGACCTATTTCCCCGGGGGATTCAAGCCGATCGCTGACCGCTGCCATCAACTCGGCCTGAAATTCGGCATCCACATGATGCGAGGCATCCCCCGCAAAGCGGTTGAGATGAATCTGCCGATCAAGGGCACCCCGTACAGGGCCCGTGACATCGCGGAGACCAACCCTAAAAGCAACTGTGTCTGGTGCACCTACAACTACGGCGTGGACATGTCCAGGCCGGGCGCTCAGGAGTGGTATGACGGGTTGGTTCAGCACCTCGCTGACATGGGTGTGGACATGATCAAGTATGACGACATCGTTCCCTACCCCGCCGAGGTCGAGGCTGTGGCGAAGGCCATCAAGAAGTGCGGCAAGCCCATCCTCTATAGCCTTTCGCCCGGCGGTGATGTCCCACCGGAGGCGATCAAGAGCTTCCAGATGGCGCACATGCTGAGGGTGACGAAAGATGTCTGGGATCAGGCGCACTATCTGGATGACTGCTTTGATGCCTGGAGGAAGTGGACGGGCAAGGAGGGGGACAACTTCTGGATCGACATGGACATGATTCCGTTCGGGCAGTTGCTCATGATGTCCCCCAGGAAGGAGATGCTCCGGGAGGGCGATGCCAATGCTGTGCGGCTGGCCGGCAACGGTTACCGGCGCTGGCAGCAGTACTCGCAAGACCAGATGTTCACTTTCATTACGATGAGAGCGTTGTCGGCCTCCCCATTGATGGTAGGAGGTGATCTGCCGACGATGGATGGTTTTTCATTGCGCCTCTTGACGGATCCGGACATGCTGGCCTGCAATCAGAACGGCGTGATGGGGAAACTGGTCTCTGCAAAAGCCGGAATCGAGGTCTGGCGGACGCCGGAGAAAGGCCAAAAAAACCGCGGGTGGATAGGTGTTTTCAATCGCACGGATCGCTTGAAAACCGTGACCTTGACCCAGGCCTTCCTCGGTTTGGAAACCCCTGCGAAGCTTTGCGATGTCTGGAAGGGACGTAAGGAACACCAGCTAACGGTCTCGTCAGCCATTGAAATGGATGTCCATTCGGATGGTGTTCTCTTCCTCCGTTACGAATAACTTCAGACCTAGTGCCTAGCCTGATTAATTCATAAGATGTCGTCGGTCTGTCAAGCGGGAACATGCCAGGGCAGATGGGTCGATCGCCAT
>CAIZMS010000299.1 GCA_903934155.1 uncultured bacterium
CATTTTCCCTTGGAATTCGGCGAAGGCATTTGTTGCCAACCACCAAACCTGCCCCTGAAGAACCGGCGAAAAATCTCCTGGAATCGCGTTCGTTACAAGCACCTTTCGACTCGTCCACCACTCGGGGGTCGCGACCGAAACCCCTGCCATCAGCCACACGGTGACGATATAAAACGCCAAAAGAACACGGGCTATGAGGATCGGTACGCTCATGGCATTCCCTCCTCCAGCGCGGCCACATCATCCTCATTGATCCGGCCATCCCGATTCACGTCAGCCCGATTCAGGATATCAATCGGAACAGAAGGCATACTGCGATTGATTTCGGACACCCGGTTCAGGGCATCAAAGGCATAGAGAATGACATTTCCATTATCATCAATAACCTTTGTCCGGTTGCCGTTAGGGTCATATTGATATCGTGTACGCTGCCCCAGTGGGTTCATCACTTCCACTGTGCGCCCGCACCGGTCATGCCGGGTTTCCGTGCGGTTGGCCAGAGCATCAGTCACCGACACGACCTCATCAAAAATGTTAAAACAGGTTACCGTCCGATTTTCGAGAGGATCCACGTCTCCCGTTTTCCGTCCACTGGAATCGTATTCCGTCCGCCAGACATTTCCCAGGTAATCGTGGGCGAAAATGGGGAGATTCCGGGAATCATACTGTGTGCTCCGGCTTCTCAAAATTTTCCCGGCGGCATTCAGGGAAGCCGATTGAATCACATTTCCATTGGGATCATAGTCCAGAACGGTCACCCCGCCCGCCGCATCCGTAATCCGGCACGACCGACCTAGGGCGTCGTATTCATAGCGCTGGGTCCGGCTCTCACAGCCGGAGCCGCTCACGCTCTTGTTTGTCAACTGCCCCGCCGCATCATAACTCATTAAGGTTCGGCGCCCATTCGGGGCCGTTTCCTCGCACAATCGTCCAAGCGCGTCATACCGGTTTCTGGTGACATTGCCTTCAGCATCCTGAATGGCCGTCAGGCGACCTGCCCCATCATAGGAATGACGGGTTGAATCACCGCGCCGATTGGTTGTTCCCGTAATCCGCCCCAGCCGGTCATACATCACTGACGACGAATTTCCCAGCGCATCGATCGTTCGAATCAATCGGTTCAGTTCGTCGTATTCCATCCGGGTCGAATATCCCCGCCGGTCCGTGACTTTGATCTTGTTTCCATTCGCATCATATTGGCTCTCAATGGCATACCCGAGCGGATCAATGTCCCGAGTCATACGTCCCATGGGATCATATTCATACCGTGTCTGGCGGGCCTTACGATCCCCGGCCCCCACGGTTTTGAGAATCAAGCGGCCAAACCCGTCATACCCTGATGTGGTTATTCTTCCAGATGGCATGGATTCCCGGATTCTATTTCCGCCTGCATCATAGGCAAAATAGAGAGTGTTTGAGGCAGGGTCAGTCACCGCTATCGTCCGGCCCAGTTTGTCGACCTGATAAACAATGCCGTTCCCGCGTTTATCATAGGCCACAAGCAGGTTTCCAAGGGCGTCATAGGCCTTTCGGGTATGATAGCCCAGAGCATCCGTCGTGTTGGTGACACGCCCCAGCCGGTCATAGGCAAAAATTGACGAGACCCCGTTCTTGTCCACCGTCGCGACACAATTCCCGGCGGCATCATAAACACGCGGTTCGGAATATCCGAGGGGATCCACCGTGCCAATCAACCGGCCCAGCCGATCATACTGGTATCGCGTGGTGTTGCCCAGTGAATCAGTTACACGCCTCTTCAAGTTATAGGCATCATAGGAGGAACGTGACACGCCACCCATGGCATCCGTGACAGAGACACTATTCCCCCGATCATCATAAGTTATGGAGGTCTGCCCGCCCAGGCCATCCACGGTGACCGTTTGACGATTCAACGTATCATACTGGTAATGCGTCACCGCACCACGGGGATCCATTCTGGCAATGCAATTACCGGCGGCATCATAGTCCCGGATCTCACAACCTCCGATCGGGTTGTATGATCTCACCACCCGACCCAATGCATCATAAACCACCCGGGAGGTCGAAACAGAAGCCAGCCCAACCCCGGCCGTTTTATTGGTCATCCGCCCTGCGGCATCATAGAACAGTGATGACACCAATCCCCTTGGATCAGTTTCCCTGATCTTATTGTCGTTTCCGTCATAAACCCATCGACCCTGCCCCCCAAGCGCATCCGTAAGACTGATAAGATTGCCGTACGCATCGTACTCAGAAACGGTAACGCCCCCCATTTTATCAATTAACCGGCAAAGTTTTCCATTGCCATCCAAAGCCTGCCGGGTCTGTCGCCCGGCCTCATCAACCGTATTGGTGACCCGCCCCAGCGCATCAGGAAAGAAGGCTTTGGCATACCCGAGCGCATTGGTTTCCGTGAGTACATTCCCTTCGGCATCGTAGGTCCACGAAAAGGAATATCCCATCGGATCAGTTTCCCGAACCACCCGGCCCAGAAGATCCCGGAATGTGGAGCTGACACGGGCATCGGACAATCCTGCGCCGACCACCCTGTTGGTACGACGCCCGGCCGCATCCCATGCATATTCAGTAATCGCGCCTGAACCCTCGCGTTCCCTAACCTTATTACCGAGTCTGTCATAATTTACCCAATGAACAGTCCCGAGTGAATCAGTTGTTGAAATGAGGCGCCGGTGAGTGTCGTACGACAGCAGCGTCGTGTTGCCCCGCCCGTCACGCGTGGCCACTTTCAGTCCTCGGGCATCATAGTCGCTCCAGTTCGTAACCGTAACGGCACCGAATCCCTTGATCACAGTGACTGGACGGTTGGCCGCATCAAAGGAGGTTATTTCCCTGCTGACAAGCCCTCCACCCGCATCAAAGAGACTGATATTGGTGCGATTCCCTTCGGCATCGTAGTCTGTCTGAAGAATATTCCCAAGCGGATCGGTTTCCCGAATCACGCGCCCTGAGGAATCGTAGTCAGTGACATACACCCTGGCGTCCTGCCGTCCAGCCCCAATGACCTTTCGGGTCATCCGATTAAGGGCATCATAGGTATATGTCGCCGTAACAGGCTCCGGAACCTCGTCCTGCAGGCATCCTGGAAAACCCGCTGCGTGCCGTGTTTCGGTGAGTAGATTTCCGTTTTCATCGTAGGCCTTCTCGATCCGATTCCCTCCGGCGTCAATACTGGTAACCGGCTGGTTGTTACCATCATAAGCCATGGTTGTCGCATTGCCCCGGCGGTCGAAATGAAGAATGACATTCCCCCGTCCATCGCAATAATTCTCAGCGACCTGTCCGAGCGAATTCCCTATCCGAACAGGATTATCATCCAAATCATAGGAAGTTAGGGTAGTCCCGCCAAGTTTGTCAGTTAGGCAAGTCGGTCGTCCTGTCGCATCATATTCCGTCACCTCCCGATTTCCACACGGATCCGTCATTTCCACAGGCAATCCGCGGCCATCATACATGAACCGCGTGGTCGTCTCTTCCCGTGTTCCTGAGGATTTGACACAGGCCGTCAACCGGCCATTACGATCATGCGCGAACCGGGATACAACCCCGGTCTCATCGCATTCACTTTCCTTCCAACCGGCCTTGTTAAAGCTCGCATGTCGACTCAATCCGAAAGAATCGGTGATACGCACGCAATTCCCGTAGCGATCATAGTCATATACAGTCTCATACCCGCGCTTGTTCCGAGTTGCCAAAATATGAACCCCATTGGTGTCATACCGCGTTGTTTCAACGTTTCCGTTCGGATCGGTTGCTCGTATTGAATTTCCGAATGCGTCATAATCAAGGGTAGCGGTCTGACCCAATGCATCGGTGGTTTTAATGAGGCGGCCACACCCGTCATAGACCATGGTTGTGACCCTTCCCAGGGCATCCCAACTTTGGATCAATTTGTTGAAAACGGAGTCATATTCATATCGGCGGATATGTCCTTCGGGATTTCTCCAAGAAATCAGGTTGCCCCGAACATCATATGCGAATTGATGCACAGCCCCGCCACGGGCCGTGGAGATCACATTGTGGGACAAATCATAAAAATAGAACGTGTCAGCAGGATCACTCCCGGGGTCAAAATGGCGGTACCGGACTTGTAAAGTCATTCCATCAATCCAGACATTCGCCGAATTGGTTGAGCCTGCGGGAAGCAATATTCGCGCGGTGAGGTTGCTGATATCCGCCCAAGTCCACCGGCTCCGGTCACCTGTAATATTGAGCGCAACCGATTGGACATTGGTTGCGACCCAGTTGGTGGACATCATCCCCATTCCCGAAAGGCAAACCCTATTTGTACTCAGGCCCCGGACGGATAAGATCACCTGCACAATCTCATTGCTCATGCCGGGCACATTGAAACCCCAGTTGGATGCCTGCAGATAACTGTTCGTGCCAAGAGCAGAATTGTGAGCCATCAGGCTGTCTGTCTCGCCCGCCGCGCACTCGATGTTCTCCCAGCGCGATGTCTGGGGCGACGTGACGGATTGCGCAGCATGCCCGGCAACCAGGTTTACCCCATCACTCTCCTGATAGGTTAATTCACCTTCCCGAAGATAAACCTGACTGATGTCGTTCGAGGCGTTATAGACAACGCCCTGAATGCACTTCGTTCCGGGCATGTAGGAATAGGTTGTCCCCTTGAGGTAGAGATAACACACCGCATTGCTGATCCCGCCGGACACCTCCCCGTCGCGGTAGCGCCAGACCCGGTCTGGCGTACTGTTCGTGGTATGATAGTCGATGGCGACCGAATGTCCCTCAGGGTCGGTCCGGATGGTCATATTGTGGCTGAGCTCCGGCGCCGTCTGATCCCTGGCATAGGTGTAGCGAACGACATCGCCAAGCACATTGGTCACACCGACCAGATCATCGCCCTCATACACATAGCTGACTCGCCGCCCGAGACGATCCGTAACGGCTGTCACTTTGGCGTCCGGGTGGCTGTTCTCATAACTCAGGCCGATGGACTGATGCATGGCATCCGCAATATGCGCCAACCGCCCCTGCTGATCGTAGTGGAACGACAGGGCATTCCCATTGGCATCGGTCTTGCGCAATAATTTCCCGTCCAACTCGAAAGCGATCTCAGTCCGGTTCTTGTTCAGAATCCGATATTCCCCATTCGTTTTGATGACCTCAAAGGTGGTTCCAGGCAGGTATTTGTATTCGCCGCTGGCGTTCCGGGTATAGGTGACGCCTACATGGACAGCATCCACAATCGCGTCCATTTCCACATTTTGAAAGCAGGACGCCAACTCGACGCGGGCCTGTATGGCGTTCAGATCGGACCAGGTCCAGGAGGCTCGATCCGGGGTGATATCAATCGAGTCAAAATCATACGCACGATGCCCCCACAGCACAGAGCGGGCGCCGCCCGCCGAAAGCTTCAGGCTGACTGCATACTGGGGATGGTCGGAGTCATAGGCGGTCGCCCCAATCGACGCCAGATCCACCTGTAGAATGGTTGAGACGCCTTCCGGCGACTGAAAATTCCACCCTCCAACAACCAGCGGCTGAAGCGATCCGATCGGCCCATAGTAATGAGCCACATTGCCGTAACCGCCTATGGCGTCCGGCGCCCCCGTCGCCATCTCCCCACCACTCCACCCCGGCGCACTGAGACATACCCGGGCATACGCACTGGTGTAGGACACATCGGGGAAAATGGGAATCGTCGTGTCGCCGGAGACGTAGTTGATGACCAGATCTCCTGGAAATTCAAGATGATCGGCATGATTCCAGGACCAGCCGTACCCGAAAATACTTTTAGCTTCCCGCCGACTTCTGTAATTCCGTCCCACCTCAAGCAGCATTCCGCGCGACTTCAGGGATAGATCCGGGCCTTCCCGCTGCACCAGCTCACCCGACGCCATTTCCACGGGAACAGACTTGAATCGCTTGATCGACACCGCTGACGGTGCCGCCTGCGGGGCGGAAAAGGCAGAACTCCACGCCCCAGCAGCACAAAACACAAAATACAAGCAAGCCCTTTTCATAGAATCGTTACGGTGCCGCCCGGTTTGTGTAGGGCCCCATGGAAAGATCGCCATGCGGGACGAGTTCCTGAATCTCTGCCTTCTGAATAGTCGCCTGCCCGGATATAAAGAGATTCGTCAGTGAAAATGTGGCGCTCGTAAGTTGCCCCTGCACTGTTAGATTGGTTTTTACCGTCAGATTTCCCTCCACAGTCAATTCCCCGGCACGAGAGTCGCTCCCCCCGCAAACCGCCATAGCCGCGCACAACCCGCCCACTAGAAGTTCTTTTGCCATCATCATTCTCCCACCCTTTTGTTCATGGTCGCAGGATGACCTCACCCTGGGGACACAACACCACACTCTTCCTTCCTAGACTCAACATCGACTCCACAAATATTGCCCCGCCTTGCAAAGCGATTGTGTCCCCGCCATAAGCAACGCCATATGTCGCACTGAGGCTCCGCTTGGGCCCATGCCCAGAGCCATAAATCCCAGACAGACCGTCATAAGCGTCATCCCCGATATCGGAATTGGCATAGAGTCGCATCACACCACTTCCACCGCTGGAGGGATCGGTACCCCGCACAATTTCAGCACCATCGGGAATTCCATCCAAATCCGTATCCGGCAGCGCAGGATTGGTCCGATAGATCAGACTTTCGCGGGCATCGGGAATACCATCCGAATCCGTATCAATCCCGGCATCGCCAACAAGGTAGAATCGCGCCTGGAATTGACCGGCACCGGAATCCAGCCACGATAACGCATTAGTACCTGCGGTGACCCGGTCTTGCGACACCATCAACCACCCCCCCAAGATCAGATTGGTGCAGGCGAACAGGTCGAGGCGATTGGAAAAGCCATCGGGATATCGGACATGCAGCCGGATATCGCCGCCCTCGTTCTGAATTTCCAAAAACAAAAGGCCTGAAGTTTCCGCTCGCGATAGCGGAAGAGCAACGAACATGAATATTATAACCACGCCTTTCATCAGCATTACATCCTCTTTCTCAAACAGAGACCCACCCTGTTAAATCAGCAGAACACTGCCTTTAAATCAGAACGCGTAATACTAGCTTGTTATTAGCTAGTCAACTATTATTTAGTTACACTGTAGTCCCATAAGCACTGGATTTTGACAAATAGTGCCCCTGTTTTCTAGAAAACCTGGGCAGATCGGATGCGAGTCATTTATTGATTTTCTGAACATGGCTAATAGTTCCTCCATTTTAGAACATGTGGCTGTCCCACAGGAAGCCGGGTATGCGGTTTCGGTTTCATGTAAACCCCCACAAATAGGCCTGTTGCGGGGCGGCACAAAGGCGACCGGGCGGTTTGGCTGTCCCATAGAGGTCGAGCAGTTCTCTCAGGTGCCAACGGCGCCACAAAACAGCTCTGACAACGGTGAACAAGCGGGTAAAGCTGTGTTGCCAGGAATGCTGGAAGGCCAGATAGCGCACCAACAGGTGAGTCAGCAGGCCGGTCCAGACCTGCCATTGCACCGCATTGGCATTATGACCAAGGAAGTCGGCCAGTTGAATGGTCTGCTTGATTTCCTTGAAAAACACTTCGATATCCCATCGGCATCGGTAGAGTTCCGCCACAGTCCAGGCGCTCCACTCCATGTGATTGGTCAGGAACTCCAGCACACAATCCTTCCCATCCACCTCAACCAGAGCAACCACCCGTCGCAATGTTTTGGGATAAGATTTGTGGGTAGCATACGTGGTCAATTCAATGACCTCATCGCGCAAGATTCTCGGATTATTCGTCGTATCCAAAGTTTTAACCACGCGATAGTTCATGTTGTCCTTCGCGCGACAGACCCAGAATATGCCCTCCCGATCCATGAATGCCAGGTGGTCGAAATCCACATAGGCCTTGTCAAACACCACGATTTCGCCCGCTTGAAGCCCCGAGCACAAGTCTCGCG
>CAIZMS010000300.1 GCA_903934155.1 uncultured bacterium
CTCCCTCGGCCAAGATGGAACTGTTCTTTGAACTGCTCGACGAGGCACTGGACGGCGGGCACCGCGTGCTGGTCTTCAGCCAGTTCGTCTCCATGCTCACCATCCTGCGCCGCCAGATGGAGCAGCGGCAGATCCCCTATTGTTATCTGGACGGTTCAACCAAGGATCGCATGAACGTGGTTCACCAGTTCAATACCGACCGGAAAATTCCGGTATTCCTGATCAGCCTGAAGGCCGGTGGCGTGGGATTGAACCTGACTGGGGCCGACATGGTGATCCATTTCGACCCCTGGTGGAATCCCGCCGTTGAAAACCAGGCCACGGACCGTGCTCATCGTATCGGCCAGAAACGGACCGTTTACAGCGTCAAGCTCATCACCAAGGGCACGGTGGAGGAAAAGGTTCTCGAAATGCAGCGCCGCAAGAAGGCGATTATTGACGCCACCCTGACCACCGGCGAATCCGGTTTCAATGCCATGACCTGGACCGATATCCAGGATCTCCTGACCCTGTAAACCCCTGCGCCCCCTCTTGCAGGCTTTTCGACTCTGGTGTATTGTACAACCCACGAAAAGGAGACTTCGACATGAGAACCAAAAGACTGTTGTTAACGGTGGCGGGAGTGGGGCTCTCGACGGTGATGGCCTGGGCGGCGACAGCCACCCTCATGAGTGTTCAAATTCGCAAGGCGGATATCCGGGATACCCCCTCGTTTATGGGCAAGATCCTCACCTCCGTTTCCTATGGCGACAAAGTCACCATTCAGTCCGAGAACGGAGCCTGGTTTCAGGTCAACACCCCGGGACAATCCGGCTGGATGCATAGCTCCGCCCTCACCAAAAAGAACATTGTCATGAAGTCCGGCGCCGGTGCCCAGACCTCCGCCTCCAGCGGCGAAATGGCCCTGGCCGGCAAGGGGTTCAATTCCGATGTGGAATCCCAGTTCAAGGCAAACCACAAGGACATCGACTTCACCTGGGTGGACAAAATGGAGAAGATTAAAATCCCACCCCCTGAAATCAAGGCCTTCGCCCAAGCAGGTCACCTTGACGCCCAGGGATGTGTGAAATGAAATACCTTATCATCATCCCCGCGATCCTGGGCATGCTTCTCGTCGGTTGCGCAACCCTCGACAAGTTGACCGAAGCCGGAACCGGGTTGGCGGCCGCCACGGGCGTCATCAATGCCGACCAGGCCCAGTCCATCAATAAGAGCGTCAGTGCGGTGGGCAAGGTCTTCGAATCGATCACGCCGGAACAGGAGTACTACATTGGCCGGACGGTGGCCGCCACGATCCTGTCGAAAAACAAACCCTACGACAGCCGTGCTATGACCGCCTACCTGAATACACTCGGGCAGTACCTTTCCCTGTTCTCGGATCGCCCGGAAACCTTCGGGGGGTATCATTTCCTGGTCATGGACTCGCCCGACATCAATGCTTTCGCGGCGCCGGGCGGCTTCATCCTGGTCTCCCGCGGCATGCTCCGCTGCTGCAAAACCGAGGAGGCCCTCGCCGGCGTTCTGGCGCATGAAATCGGACATGTGGAACTGAACCATGGACTTCAGGCCATCGACAAGAGCCGCCTAACTGCCGCCGCCACTATTCTGGGCACCGAGGCCGCCAAAAACCTCGGGGGCAAGGATCTGGCCGAGCTGACCAAAACTTTCGAAAACTCAATCTCGGACATCACCTCCACCGTCATGAACAGCGGTTATGCCCGAAAATTCGAGTTCCAGGCCGACAAAGCGGCCGTGACCATCCTGACGCGCGCAGGCTATTCCCCGAATGGACTGGTCTCGATGCTTCAGCAAATGGAAAAGAACCTCAAACCCGGCGGCCACGATTTCGCCAAAACCCATCCTGCCCCGCAGGATCGAATCGCCGAATTGACCAAGCTCATCACGACACCGCACCCTGCGGATACCGCCGCGAGACAGGCCCGTTTCGACGATACGATGCGAGGACTCTAAGGTGCAGGAAGCAGGAAAGGAATCGTCCGGCAGCCTTCGCCAGCACCTTCTGCAGGCCTTGGGCATCGGGATTCTTTCCTCTCTTTTGGCTACCCTGATATGGCAATTCAGGATCCTTGATCGATGGGAGAACCGGTTTTGGGATGTCGAAGTGGGTTGGTTTGCCCATCCCGAAACAACCACTGACCAGATCCGGCTGATTTTTCTCGACCAGGATAGTCTCGACTGGGGAAAGAAACAGGGATGGGAATGGCCGTGGCCCCGGTCAGTGTATGAACCTGTCATGGACTTCTGCCGCCGTGCCGGGACAAAAGCCGTTGCCTTTGATGTGATCTTCAGCGAACCTTCAGAGCACATCGATCAGGATGAGGCCCTCGGGGCAGCCATCCGGAAGACCCCTGCCTTTGTGGGGACCGCTTTTGTCGGAAATGAAACCGGAAGCGCCACAACCTGGCCGACCGGAATCCCGCTCTCAGGAATCCGCTTCAAAGATCATTACCCAGCTCAAAATAATCCCTTCAAGATGGCGAGAGCCATGTTCCCCATTCCGGATGTGGCCACCAATGCGGCCATCCTCGGCACTGTTTTCGGGAACCCCGACCGAGACGGCATCTACAGGCGACTCCGCCCCTTCAGCCTGTTCGACGGGCAGGTGGTACCCTCCCTGGGCCTTGGCGCCTATCTGGCGGCATCCACCAACCGGTCGCTGTATCTGCGCGAATCCTGGTTCGGAATCAACCACAGGCGCATCCGGATGCATCTGGATGGCAATGGTCAGTCTATTCTGCGTTATCGCGGGGGATCGAAGACACACCAAACTGTTAATATCTCCGGGGTCATCGAATCCGAGCTTCTGTTGCGGGAGGGAAAGCCTCCCCTGATTGATCCGGACTTCTTCAAGGATACCTATGTTTTCCTCGGGTTCACCGCACCGGGGCTCAAGGATTTGCGGCCCTCCCCGCTCGACTCCACCTATCCGGGCGTAGAGGTCCACGCCACATTCCTCGACAATCTGCTGGCAGGCGACTTTATGCGCGACGCGGCCGGCTGGGCCTCCTTCCTGCTGGCATTTCTCCTCGCCTGCGGAGGTGCCATCGCCATCCGGCTTGGTCGCCATGTCTGGCAAAATATTATCGTTTTTGCACTCCTGCTTCCCCTGCCCGTCCTTCTGGGATTCCTTGCCTATGCACACGGCTTCTGGCTTCCCGTAGCCTTCATTCTGGCAGCGACACTCCCCTCCCTGACCGGCACCCTGGCCCTGAATTACGCCACCGAGGGCAAACAGAAACGGTTCATCAAAGGTGCCTTCAAACAGTACCTCAGCCCACTGGTCATCGAGGAACTGGTTCAACACCCTGAACGCCTGAAACTCGGCGGGGAATTGCGGGAGTTATCTATTTTCTTTTCCGATATCAGGGGATTTACCGGCATTTCTGAACACCTGAATCCGCAGGAACTGACTGCCCTTCTGAACGATTACCTGACGGCCATGACCGATATCATCTATGCCCATGGGGGCACGGTGGACAAGTACGAGGGGGATGCCATCATTGCGTTCTGGAATGCCCCGCTGGCCCAGAAAAACCATGCCGTCCTCGCCGTGCATACCGCGCTCGAATGCCAGGCCAAGCTGACCGAGCTGAACCCGAAATACAGGGAACAGATCGGCGCCGAACTGCACCAGCGAATCGGCTTGAACAGCGGTCCTGTGGTGGTCGGTAACATGGGATCACGCCAGCGGTTCAACTATACCTTCCTCGGCGACGCCGGGAACCTGGCCGCCCGGCTGGAGGGCATCAACAAACAGTTTGGGACCTCGCTCCTCATCTCCGAACATACCCGCAAGCAGCTGAATGACAGCATAGCCGTTCGCGAGATCGCCCGGGTCCAGGTCGTGGGCCGGAAGGAGCCCGTCACCGTCTACGAACCCATGATGCCGGCCGATGCGGAAGCCCGAAAGGACATCCTGACCGTCTTTGCCCAGGCTCTTGCCCAATACACCGAAGGCAATTTGAATGAAGCCCTCTCGCAATTCAGCACCATCGAGAAACAGGACGCCCCGGCGGCGGCCTATGTTCAGCGATGCCGGGCGATGCTTTCCCAGTCGCAAACGGAATGGACTGGGGTGTGGACCATGACGGAGAAATAACCCATGAAAAAACGAACCATCAAAGAACTGAGTTTGCTGGGACACAGCACCACGCGCTATCCGGATTCACCGGACAAGGCGAAACTGGAGGCGTTCCCGAACCGCTATGCCAAGCGGAATTACACGGTCCGGTTCGACTGCCCTGAATTCACCAGCCGCTGCCCCATCACCGACCAGCCTGATTTCGGCGATATCACCATTGAGTACATTCCCAACCAGTTGTGCTTGGAAAGCAAGGCGCTGAAGCTATACCTGTACTCCTTCCGGAACTACAACACCTTTCACGAGGAAGTCGTCAACCGCATCCTGGACGACATCGTGAAGGCCATCAAGCCGAGGCATATCAAGGTCAGCGGAAACTTCAACCCCCGCGGCGGCATCTCCATCTTCGCCGAAGCCAGGTGGCCAGAGGAGCGGTAAGGCATGTCTTCGCCCAAGGATCTACTGTCCAAAACCATTCTTCTGGAAATCCCCCCGGAGCTCCTGACGCAGGGCCGTCAGGACCGGAGTCCCCGTGGCTCGGGCACCCGATCCCGGGCCGCAGCAGCGATCGGCTCTGCCGACATCAAGGTGCTCTTCGATAATGTGTATGATGCCGCCCTGATTACGGATTTGTCCGGAATCATCCTGGATGCCAACCCCCGGGCCTCCTTCGCCTTTGATTTCACGCACGAGGAGTTCTGCGAGCGGAATATCTCCAACATCATCCTGGGATTTAATGATGAAGTCATGACGATGGTCTGCGACAACCTCACCAATGACCGGTTCACGCTGATTCAGGCGTCCTGCCTCCGAAAGGATGCATCCGAATTTCCGGCGGAAGTCTCAACCAGCCGGATGTGCATGCCAGGCCGCGATTTCCTGTGCTTCTTCATCCGGGATGTCACGGCGCGCCGCGAAGCCGAAGAGCAGATCCAGCGCGCCCACGACGAGTTGGCCTCCGAGGTTCGGGAACGCACAAAACTCAACGAGGAATTGAATGCGGAAATTGCCGTGCGCACAACGGCGGAGGAAAAGCTGCAACACGCGATCATCACGCTCCGGAAGCACGACCTGGCCAAAACAGAGTTTGTCTCCAATGTATCCCATGAGCTCAAAACCCCGCTGGCCTCCATCAATTATGTGGCGGGCAATCTCCTGAAAGGAATTGCAGGCCCGTTGAGCCTCCAAGCCACGGACTATCTGGGCATGATCAGAACCGACTGCCAGCGTCTGACGCGAACCGTGGAGGACATCCTTGACATGAGCCGCATCGAGGCCAAAACGCTCAGCCTCCGGTGTGTGAAAATTTATTTTCCGCTGTTTTTGCGAAATGCAGTCGAATCCCTGCGCATCCAGGTCGAAGCCGCTGGCCTCAAACTTTCCCTCGAAATCGAGGACTCCCATCCTTTTGTGAATGGGGACCCCCAGAAGCTTGAGCGCGTGATCTTCAATATCATTCGGAACGCCATCAAATTCAATATCCCGCAAGGAACGGTAGAGGTCAGACTCAAGCAGGATCCCGAAGCGCCCGGGTATCTGCTTCTGGAAATCCTTGATTCCGGAATCGGAATTGAAGCCCGGCATATAAAGCGAGTGACCGAGCGCTTTTTCAGGGTGGGTGAACATGTCAGCGGGGCCGGCCTGGGGCTCGCCATTTGCAAGGAACTCATCGAACATCATGGTGGAACGATTGAACTTCTCAGCCCGCCCCCCCAACGAAGCCGGGGAACCTGGGTGGGAATTCGCCTTCCGATCACCACACCCCCCTTCGTTCTGGTGACGGGAGATGAGGACACGATCCGGGATCAGGCAAAAAAACAAATGCAGGCATACGGATACGATACCCTATCAACCGACATGAAGGTTGATCTCGGCCAACAGGTCGCCACCCGAAAACCGGATTTTATCGTATTAGGATGGACCGCTCCGGGCTTGGAACCCGCCCGCCTTCTCTCCGTCTTGCGGAGTTCCGATTCACTCCGGACCATTCCTTTGTTATTTATCTCCGGCGGGGCTGAAAATCCGGTTAAGCAGGAGATTTTACGAGGCGTGGGGGCACCCATTCTGACTGCACCCTGGAATGAAAAAGATTTATTCCGCCGCCTCGAACAGGTTGTAATGGGGAAAAGAGCATGACAATTCGCGCAATGAATCGCCATAACGGAGGAGTGTGACATGAGTGCAGAAACGACGCGGCAGGATCATATTCTTTTGGTCGATGACGAAAAACACCTGCTCATTTCATTGCGGGACTACCTGATGTTCGAACACTTCACCGTCACCACCGCCCAGAGCGGCGAGGAAGCGTTGACGGCCCTTGAGCGGGTCACCCCCGATCTGATTGTGTTGGACATCAGCATGCCGGGAATGGGCGGGATCGGATTTCTTAAACGCATTTCTTCACCCGCCGGAAAACCGCGCTACCCGGTACTGGTCTTGACCGCCCGATCCATGCTGGCGGACTTCTTTCAGGATGTTTCCGTGGACGGGTTTGTCGCCAAACCGTGTGAAGAGGCGGAACTGACGGGCATGATTCGCACCATTCTGGCCAAGCGACGCTGTGAAGTCGGAAAAGAGAAACGGGAACAACGCACGATCCTGCTGGCGGAAAACGAAACCACAACGGCAACCCGGCTAAAGGAGGCACTCCTCAACGCCGGCTATGATGTCGACACGGCGGGAAGCGGACCTGAGCTTCTGGAGAAGGCCACCACAAACAAGCCGGACATGATCCTGATGAACGAGATCCTTCCCTATTTGAATGGTGACGCCGTGGCAACCTTGTTGGATGTCATGCCCAGCACCAGCGAGATCCCGATCGTGATTTATGACGACACGATTGCCGGAAAGGATGAACCCAAGCGGAAATACTCCATCAAGAATGTCCGGAAATCTTTTCGCACATCGGATACAGAGAGCCTCCTGAAGGCCGTTGCCGCCACCCTTGCCGGGGAATTAAAACCCAGTCCCTAAAACGCCCCCATCAGCAATGTGGTGAAGCTGACGACCGGGGAGGTCTCGCGGTAGTCGTCAACGGTGGTGCGGAACTCGTTGACGGCGGATTTGACGTCATTGTAAAGGGTTTCGTCGGTGACCAATTTGCCCAGAAGTCCTTCCCCACGCTCAATCTTCCCGGAGATTTCCTTAAGCGAACTCGCGGTCGTGGAGATGTCTTTATAAAGCTGGTCGTCCTTGGCAAGCAATTTCCCAAGTGTTCCCTCACCCTTGTTGAGCCGGTCGCTGATATCCTTCAGGTTCGCCGCCACAGCGGCAACATTGGTGTAAACGGAATCGTCCATGATGAGTTTCCCCAGCGTCCCTTCTCCCTTACTGATCTTGTCGGTAATTTCCTGAACTCTGGCGGTCACACCTCGGATTTCCTTCGCCACGCTCTGAAATTCGTTGTAGACACCCTCGTCATTCACCAGTTTCCCGATCGTTCCCTCGCCACGGCTGATCTTTCCGGAGATATCCTTGATGGAGGCCACCGACTGCTCGAGATTAGTCAGGATCCCGCCCTGGTTCAGGGAAAGCCGGATCTCATGAACCGCTTCCGCCGCCTCGGCCATCAGATCGAACGGCTTCGTCCCTTGCGGCATCACATCGTGCGGAAGCGGGGAAGCCTGCTCGGAACCGACCTTCACCTCCATATTCCGTCCGCCCAGAATGGAGGTGCTGATCACGGTAATCTTATAGTCCGTCTTCAGCGTGAGCGAGGAGTCGAGCATGGATAGCACCCTGACTTTTCCGTCCATCAACTTCAGGGACTTGACCTTGCCGATGGTCATACCGCGCTGCACCACATTATCGTCCTTGCGCAGTCCCATCACATCCTCAAACTCCACCTCAAGCGGGAATTTCTTCTCAAAAAGACTCGCCCGGCCCAACACAATGGTGAAGTAGGCCAATGCCAGAAGAACCATGAACATAAAGGTTCCGACAATCAGCTCCATGGTCATTTCGCGGTCAACGCTGCTCTGTTTCATAAGCCTTTTTTCTCCCATTCACCGCGGACGGTGATAAATTGTGATTCCAGAAATTGCTGAACTTCCTCGACCTGTGATTTAACAAAATCACCCGGCGTGGCCAGTTCCACGATCTTTCCACCCGTCAACATGGCGATCCGGGTGCCAATCGACAAAGCGCTGTGCAGGTCATGCGTCACCACCACGCTCGTCACGCCCAGCTCATTCTTGAGGTCATCAATCAGCCGGTCGATCATGCGGGATGACACCGGATCCAGACCGGATGTGGGTTCATCATAAAGAATGATCTGGGGATCCATGACAATCGCGCGGGCCAACCCCACCCGTTTCCGCATTCCGCCGGAAATCTCGGAGGGGAACTTTTCAACGTCCTTCTCCAACCCCACCATGGTCAACTTCTCCATCACCTTCGCCTCGATCTCATCCTCCGTAAGTTTTGTTTTTTCACGGAGCGGCAACGCCACATTCTCGCCCACATTGAGCCATTCCAGAAGCGCACCGCCCTGAAACAGGACGCCAAATTTATCACGAATCCGTTCCAAATCCTTCCCTGCCGCCTCACTGACCACGTCACCATCCACCACGACCCGCCCCTCATCCGGGGTCATCAAACGGATCATGTGCTTCAGCGTCACACTCTTCCCGGTTCCCGACGGTCCGACCACGAAAAGCGTCTCACCCCGGCGAACATCCAGATTCACGCCATCCAGGATGCGCCGCTCACCGAGAATCTTGGTCACATTTTCAAGCTGGATCATACGTAGAACAACCTCGTGATCATGTACCCCACGATCAAAATGGTCAGGAACGACAAAATCACCGTGCGCCGCGTGGCGTTCCCCACCCCAACCGCCCCCTGGGTCGTGGCAAACCCCTGATGGCAGGCAATGATCACGATGATGATGCCGAAAAGAAACGCCTTGAGCATCCCCACGAAAAGATCCTTGTTGTCGGCAAACCGCGTGGCATTGTCGATATACGCCGACCACGGCACATTCAGCTGGGTCATCCCCACAATGCCGCCCCCGACCACCCCCATGATGCAGCTGTAAAATGACAGAAACGGCGTCATAATAGCCATGGCCACCAGCCTCGGCATCACCAGAAATCGGACCGGGTTGATCGACATCAATTCCAGGGCGGCGATTTCCTCCGACACCACCATCGTCCCCATCTGGGCGGCAATCGACGACCCCACGCTGGCGGCCAGGATCAGGCCGGTCATAAACGGTCCCATTTCGCGCAGCATGGAAACCATGACGGCGGCCCCGATATAGACCTCCTGCCCGAACCGGCGCATTTCAATGCCCGTCTGAAGGGCCAGGATCATGCCGGTAAAGGAGGCCACCACCGTGATCACCGCAAGGCTTTTGATCCCCCCCACAAACATCTGGCGGAGTACTTCGATCCGATTACGGCGCTTGAAGAGGAGGCGCATGCACACGATCGCCTCAAACAGAAGCAACATGGCCCTGCCGGCTTCACGACAAACGCCGAGGACTTGACGCCCAGCCTTGCCCCGCCAGTCCGTGGGTGGCGGAAAATACCTTGGTTCACGCGTGATTATGGTTGTGTCCTCCACCGGAAAAAGTACAGCGCCCGCCAACTCTTTCCCTCCTCATTCCGCTCGTATCCTAGCAGACCTTTCAAAAATTCCCATCCCCGTTGCGTATCACCCGCCCGGTCATGCGACCACGACGCCAAGGGAAATACCGATCCGTGTACCGGTCCGTTCGTCCGACTGCCCCACCGGGCCAACCCCCAAAGGGCTTCACTCTCGACACCCGCGGGCGTTCGCTCCCTCTGGTAGAGCGTCCACAGGGGCGACAGATTCCGCTCAACCGGCGCGGTGTCATGGAACGGCCAGAGATCCAGAACGCGCACCCGTTTCATATCCGGCCCCGACCGCTCATAGGAAACCAAAGGCCAGACACTGACATACCGGCTGATCACATTCGTGGGAGCGGCCCGGGAACGCGTGGACTCGGCCGTAAGAAGTGGAAATACACGGAACCGGTTAAAGGTCACGGCCGGGCTGGTTTCATGGCGATTCCAGACCAGCGGCCAAAGCCAGAACTGGCGATCATCCTGGGCGGTGGTTCGGCGCCCATAAAGCGGCCACACATAGAACTTATCCTGATAGCGTGATTTTTCGGTCTGGATGAACGGCCAGAAGTAGACATTCTGATCAACATTCTTACCCACGGTATGCCGGAAAAACGGGGGCAGGAACATCCAGGTTTCCTCACGATCCGTTTTGGAGTGCCCGTAGAAGGGAAACAGCATGAAGCCTCCGCCACGGTTTCCGGGGTGATCCCGGCGAACCGAGGTCCACAAGGGCCACAGGATGAATTTGCTTTCACCCTCCCCCTTCTTTTCCGACCGGCCGTAAAAGGGAAATACCCGAAACCGGTAGAGATCATCACCCGTCGTTCGCGAAACCAGGGGCCACAACCAGTGATCCGTCCTGAGATCGTTCAGTTCGCTGTGGGCATACAGGGGGAAAAGCACAAACTCCATGCGATCCCGACCGAACCAGTTATCGACCCGCCCCCCCAGCGGGAACACGGCCCCGTAATCCTCGCCCGTCTTATTCCGACCAATAGCAAGAAGGGGCAGGAACCAGAAGGCATATTGGGTATCGGGCTCCGTCGGGCGCGGACCAAAATAGTACGCCGTAAGGAAACGCCAGTCGGTCTCCCCCTTCCAGTGCCGGATATGCGCCAGCGGCCACAGAATATCGAGACTCTCCTTGCCGGTCAGGGCGTCATCCTCATAGGTAAAAAACGGTCGCACAGCCTTCATGGCCGGCTTCAGGTCACCCTGCTCCCTCCATTCCAGAAGAGGGGCAGCGTGAATCCACCCGCCGCAGGCGACAATGAAAAACACCAGAACTATAAAAGGTAGCTGTTTCACGATGAAAAACCGTCACTCCATCATGCCTGAGCGGCAAAATACTCGTTGATGGCCTTTTCTTTCCCGAAGATCGCGGCGATCAGTGCAGCGCGAATCCACATGCCATTGCGCATCTGCCGCCAATAGACGGCACGCGGATCCTCATCCACATCCACCGCAATCTCCTGACGGCGCGGGAACGGATGCATAATCACGGCATCGGGCTTCAACAAGGCCAGTTTGTCCCGGGTAAAGCAGTACCGGCTGATATCGATCTTCCGGCTTTCGTCGGCCGCGTCCCATTCATCCTGGATACGGGTCATGTATATCGCATCCCCCATCGGGATCGCCTTGTCGAAATCGCTCATCACCTCGTGCTTCACCCCGGCACTCCGGAGAAGTCCCAGGATGTCCTCCCCGATCTGGAGTTCTGCGGGAGCGACAAACAGCATCCTGACATCCCGGTAATTGGTCAACAGCCACGCCAGGGACCGGACGGTTCTTCCGCGCGCCAGATCGCCGACAAAGACAATGGTTTTGCCGTCGATGCTCCCGCGTTTTTCAAAGCTCCGCTGCAGGGTATAGATGTCCAGCAACGCCTGCGTGGGATGCTGATCCTTTCCTGATCCTGCATTGATGATCGGAACCGGCCGTTCCGTATTCGAAAGCAACCAGGCCATGCGTTCCGCCAAGCCACCGATCTGGGAGCGCATGACAATGAGATCAAAGTAAGAACTGAAGGTGCGCACCGAATCCTCCTGCGTCTCCCCCTTGAACTCACTGGAGGTGGCGGTATCACGAACCTCCCCGATATTCATCCCCAGAATCTCGCAGGCCGAACAGAATGACAGGAAGGTACGGCTACTCGGCTGACTGAAGTAAAGCATCGCCCGCTGATTGGGTAGAAGACTACGCAGAAAGGTCATCCCGGACTCCTGCTTGGAAATCCGCCGGATATGGGTGGCCAGGGAGCCCAACTCTTCCAGCCTTTTCCGATTGAACTGCTGGGCCACAAGAACATGGTACTCGCGCTCGTCTTTTGCCAGATAACGACCCTTTTCGCCTAATTCCAGCTCGCGAAACGCATCCCACGTGATGTCACTCAATTGTACCGTCATCGTGATCTCTCCTTATGCAACCAGGGACGCAACCATGACCGCCTTGATGGTGTGGACACGGTTTTCCGCCTCGTCAAATACCCGGGAGAACGGCGCCTCAAACACCTCATCCGTCACCTCCAAGGGCCCGATCTTCTGGGTCAATTCAGTATGGTAATCATGAAACGCGGGCAGACAGTGCAGAAAAATCACCTGCCCGTCCTCCAGGTGTCCCGTGCGCTTCATCAGGTCCATATTGATCTGGTAAGGACGGAGCAGCTTCAACCGCTCATCAAATTTCTTTTCCTCACCCATCGAGACCCAGACATCGGTATACACCACATTGGCGCCCTCCACGGCCTGGAGGGGATTGGTGCTGACGGTCACACTGCCGCCGCGTTCGGCGGCCATGGCCGCCGCTTCCCGACACAACTCTGCCGGCGGCGCCAGTTCCGCCGGGGCGCAGTCCACAAAATGCATCCCCGTGCGGGCGCATCCGATCATGAGGGTATTCGCCACATTGTTCCGGCCATCCCCGATATACACCACCTTCAGCCCCTTGAGTTTCCCGAAATGCTCACGGATCGTCAACAGGTCGGCCAAAACCTGGGTGGGATGCCAGTCATCCGTCAGCGCATTCCACACGGGAACCCCGGAATATTTCGCCAGTTGCTCAACCGTCTGCTGCTTGAAGCCACGGAAGGCAATCCCGTCAAACATCCGCCCGAGCACGCGCGCCGTATCGATGATAGATTCCTTTTTCCCGAAATGAATGTCATGGGTGCCCAGATACTCCGCCCCCCCCCCTTCGTCCCGGGCGGCCACGGTGAAGGCGCAGCGAGTTCGTGTTGACGACTTTTCGAAGATCAGCGCAATATTTTTCCTGCGGAGGGAGTCACCGCGAATCCCCAGATGTTTCTTGCGCTTGAAATCCTCCGCCAGATCCAGCAGATGAAACAGTTCACCGTCGGACAGATCATCTAACCGCAATAAACTGCGTCCCTTTAGCGATGCCGATTCCTTCATCAGTCACTCCTTCTTACGGCGCCTTCCACACACTCTTGCGGCCGCCGCCAAACACTTCCATGGTCGGGGCATTGGTCAACGGCACCATGATCGCCACCTCCACCCGGTTGGTTCCATACAGATTGAAGGAGGGCTCGTTATTCAGCACGGACAAGGCCATTTGATTGTCCCCCTCATGCTTGAAAAATCCGAACGCCGGTTCATCCTCCTTCGTAATTCCAAGTCCCACCCGTTTTTGCCCGCCCCGGTCGAAAAAGCACATGCTGGATCCTTTGCGGTCAGAGGTCAGGGAAGCCCTATCCCTCCCGGTTTCATCACTGAAATTGACGGTTGCCGCCTCCCCATACAACCCAATGCCCGTCCGCTTCATCTCGCGTCGGTCATAGAAAAACAGACTGGCCCAGTCATCCCGGGAGAATAAGGCAGCACGTTTCTTTCCCTGCGGATCGCGAAGCACCAGGCCCGGCCAGCCTTCCATGATGCCCAGCACCGCGCGCTCGTTCTGACCCACATCAAAAATCGCCAAGGCCGGTTCGCCCCGCCGGGTCATTCCCACCCCCATCCGCTGCTGTCCCTGTTGATCAAAGAAGATCAGGCGCGGCCCGCCCTCGGCAATTCCGAGCCAGGCCCGCATCTGTCCATCCGGATCCCGAAGCACAACATGGCCGGCGTCAACCTGTCGGAATCGGCCGATGGAATTATCATCGGCCTGACTCAAGCCCATGACAATGCTGGCCCCCGCCACAACGGCCAAAAGTCCCGTGGCCCACCGGAAAAATCGTGTCTCGCGTTCCAGGCGCTTCACGCGCTGTTCCATTCCTGCCAATATCGCTTCCTGTGAATTCATGCATTTCCTCCCCATGCCGAATCTAGTTTATTACCCGTCTCATAATTGACTTTACATAATCGGGTAGGGAGGCCTCTCCGAGGTCTCCGCAGACGGCTCGGAGAGCCGTCCCTACCCTAAGTTCATGTCCGGTCAATTATGAGATCCGTCATAACTCCTTCATCACCGCAGCCGCTAGCGCCTTCTGACCGGCCAGGCCGCTTCGCTCCGCCAAATCCAAAGCCTGGCGGGCTGAGCCCATTGCCGACGCCCGGTTCCCGGCCGCGAGCAGGCTTTGCGCCGAACGGATCCGGCAATCAAACGCCTCCGCCCATTTCTCCATCTTCTCGAAATGTTGCGCGGCGCCGTCCAAGGCCGATACCATATCCTTGAACTGTCCCGCTTTCTTCAGCCAATCGGCCCGGCTCAGCTGGAGTGCCCCGACATCGCCGGCCAATACCCCGGCCTGCACCAACCCGACCGCGACCGCTTCGAGGCGGGCCTGAATTAAGGCAGGGGTTTTCCCCGAAACCGCTGATTTCGCGGCCTTGTGAAATTCCCGTGCGCCCTGAACCTGTCCCGACACAAGCGCCGCCTCACTCTGCAGAAGCAGGGCATGAACCCGTCCTTCGCGGTCGGCACCCGCCAGCACCGCCTGCCGGGCCAACTGCCCGCTTTCGTCGGCCGCACCGGACAACCGCGCCACTTCCGACTCCGCCAAGCGGATTCGCGCGGCCTCCTGTCCTTTCACGCCAGCCAGCGCCTCCGCCTGGTTCAACAACCCGCGCGCCTCATCCAATTTCCCCGCCATCATCCGGCACAGGGCCAGATTATAGGCGTTGCGAGAAATCTCCACACGGTTATCGCTCAAGCGGGCCCGCTGCAACGCCTTCCCATACAGGGCATCCGCCCGCTCCACCTCACCCCGGTGATAGGCGGCATTGGCTCCGTCGGAAAGCCCCTTGATCTCGGGATCAAGCCTAGACGGTTTCGGGGTGGAGCAGCCGGAAACGATCACAAGCACGGCAAGCCCTCCAAGGACTGAGGCCTGCCCCCTTAATCCCGAACCCTGAACCCTGAATCCTCTCTTCACGGCTGCCTCCTTTCACCCGCCGCAGGCAGGGGCAGTTGAAGAGGAGTGGTGTCAGCGGCCTTGTCGCCCGCCCCGAACAACCAACTCTTCTGGAGCCCCTCCACCAGCACCTGGGTCTCCCGGAACATGGATTCTGTCTGGAGCAGGACAGCCTGTATGTTCGCCACCTGCCCGGTGAGCCCACCGGTCACACCCCGCACATCCTGCACCACCCCGGCCGCACCCTCGCTGACCTTCGGAAAGCTTGCGGCCGTATCCTTCAATGACTTCGCCAAGTCCTGAATGTTCGTTACCACCCCGTCAATTTTCAGAGCAATCAGGGGAAGCTGAGCCGCCGTCTGCCGGACATCCTTGACGATGCCGTCCACATCGCGGGCCCATTCCGGATCGCCAATCAGGCGGCCCGCTGTCCCCTCCCGACGCTCCAGTTGCCGGGTCACCGAATTGACATTGGAGAGGATCCCGCTAACCTCATCCAGCATCGGAACGGCCGCCTGGCGCAAATCATCAATGATCCGCTTGGCGGTCTCGATCAATTCCACATCCTGCACGCACTTAATATAGTCCCCATCCTGCAAGACCGCCTGAGCCGAAGTGCCGAGGGTAATATTGACAAACGCGTCACCGGCCACCTCGAACTTTTTACTCACCTTGGCGATTGAGTCGCCGCGCACAAATTTCCCGAACTTACCTTGCAGGATCAGGGTCGTCTCAATACCACCGTCATCGGACGGCTTGATTTCACCCACACGCCCGGCAAGGGTGCTGAGAATCCTGACCTCGGCGCCCTCCTGCAAGCCATAGGTCCCCTTATCCATGTCGAATTTGGTCTTCAACACCAGGTTCTTGTCGAACCAGCCCTGGGCGTGTCCGGCAGCATAGATCCCTATGATCAACAGCCCCAGACCCAGCAGGACAAACCCGCCGGCAATTTCATTCGCATAGCGAAACCTGTATGATTGACTCATCCGTCACTCTCCCGGCCGTTTGAAACGGCCACCAGTTTTTCACCATCCATCCGGAACCGGCGCACCGCCCCCAAGTTCCGGCATTCCATCACTCGCTCATCTTCCGTCAACCAAAGTACCGCCACCCCGCGCCGGGAGGCCTCGCCAACGGCCTCCATCAGCTTGGGCGCATCCGCCTTGGGTGCCCCGAACAGGGGGCGCTCGAAAATAATCAGGCTCGGGGTTCCGACCAAGGCGCGAACCCACTCCAGCTTCCGCAACACCATGCCATGCACGCGTGTCGGGCGAGCCTCGGGAATATCCTCCAGACCAAATCGCCGGGCCAATCCCCTGACTTCCTCCATCACCTCATCCCTCGTTCTCCGGGTATGGTGACACTCCGCCAAGCAAAGGTTTTCCATCACATCCAGATTCGTTACCCAACCGTAATGCTCAAACACCCTTCGGATCCGTCCCCGTTCGACCGATTGCCGGGATGCTTTCATATCCGCCCAGTCCATGCCCTGAAATAAAACACACCCTGAATCCGGAGCCAGAAGCCCCTGAGCCAGAGGAGCCATCGGAATGTGTTCACGCCCTTCCTCCAAGCCCACCACGGCAATCTCGCCCCGTCCCAAAGAAAAATCGATCTGGGAAATGCCGCTGATCTGGGAGGAGGCGGAACGCACCGTCACTCCCTTGAATTCCAAAATGGCCGTTTGTTCCTGCATACCCTGTTTCAAATGTACGTCAACACCGACACGATGACCGACACCACCAGAACCGCCAGCGTCGCCCGCACCACGGTCCTGGTCACCGCCTGGGGAATATCCGTTGCCACGCCTTCGACCGACAACCCTTCATTGGCCGCAATCACGCCCGTCAGAAGGCCGGGAATCAAGGTCTTGGCCAGGATATTGTAAAAGTCATAAGAGGACACGCCCCGCACGACGCTCCGGGCAAAGATTCCCGGATCACCCGGCCCCGTGCCTAGGAACGCCCCACAGAGATAGCCGCTCCCGAACGAGAACACCACGAAAAGCATCGCCAGGCCAAACACCGAAAGCGCCATGGAGATCGCCCGCGGCATCACCAGAAAAACAAGCGGGTCAAGCCCCTGAGAATCCAGCACCTCGACTTCGTGTCGCACTTTCATCCCAGCCAGTTCGGCCGCCATCGCCGTGGCGCTTCGCCCGATCACAATGAAGTTCACCAGGAGCGGACCAACCTCCCGAACAATAACCGTAACAAGAAGCGGCCCAAGTAGTTCCGATTGACCCAGACGCCCCATCCAAACCTGTGCCTGCACCACCACCGAGATGCCGGTCAGCAGGGCCACAACCGCCACAAACCCGATGGCATCGTATCCCGTGAAAACAATCTGCCGGGTCAATACCATCCGAACCGGCTTGGTCCAGGAGGAGGGGCGAAACGCTAGTTGCATGATCGCCGTACTGATGGAGACAATCCATCGGATCCGGTGATACAGGTTGATCGCGCCCTGCCCTATGGATGCAATAAAAGACATGCCCAGAAGCTAACGGCGGGGCTTTCCTGCATCAAGCCTAATCTCTCCATCGTCACAGGAATCCAAGCCCGTCGAATTTCGCCCTCAGGCCGGAGGAAGCCTGCTTCAGGCGAACCGTCGTATACTGGAACTCCCGCCGCTCAGGATAATCCTTCCGGAGCCGGTCAAATGCCTTGGCGCGCAGGGCGTCATCCGCCACCGCCGAGTCCCGAAAACGACGATCATCCGCCTCAATGTCATAAAGTTTCCGCACCACCTCCCGGAGCACCACCTCATCGTTTCGCCCGGCGGCATCGACCTCCACCCGGGGAACTAAGGCGGGGGGCATGAGGGGTTCATGCGACCAGACGGCCGGAACCCCGAGAAACCGGCAGGCCTCGCGGTACACCATAACCGTCCCCATCACCTTTCCCTCAAAGGAGTGTCCGGCAATGTGCGGAGTTCCGAGATCCACCCGGGCCAGCATATCGGTGCGATATTTCGGCTCCCCTTCCCAGGTATCCAGAACCACGTGCCCAACCTGACCCAAGTCCAGGGCCTTCAGAAGGGCTGGCGTGTCAACCACCGCCCCGCGCGCCGCATTCAGAAATATCAGCCCCTTCCGGGCCCGGCTGAAAAAGTCAGCATCCGCCAGATGAAAGGTCTTGTCAGGCCCATCCTTGGTCAACGGCACATGCACCGTAATAATATCCGACTCCACCAGAATCCGATCCAGCGAGACGAAGGACTCGTCAGGCTCTACCCCATTCTGACTCCTGACTCCTGACTTCTGAATTCTCTCTCTCGGCGGATCATTCATCAGCACCCGCATCCCTAGCGCCCGGGCCTTTTTGACCACCCGAGTTCCGACATTCCCCACGCCAATAACCCCGATCGTTTTGCCTTCCAGCGTAATCCCATGCCGTTCCCCAAGAGTGAGCAACGCGGCCGTAATATATTCCGACACGCTGTTGGCATTGCAGCCGGGCGCAAAACACCAGTGAATCCCCGCCTTCTGGAAATACGCCAGATCGAGATGATCCGTCCCGATCGTCGCCGTCCCCACAAACCGAACCTGACTCCCCTCCAGGAGCGCCCGATTGACCTGGGTGGTGGAGCGCAGGGCCAGAATCCCCGCATCCCGGACATCGGTGGCGGAAATATCACGCCCCTCCAGGATACGCGCCTCCCCCAGGGTGCTGAAGGCCTCCAGAACAAACGGCATATTCGTGGCACAAATGATTTTCATGAGAGATGTCCTTTTCTCAACCCATCCAATATCCGCGATCCCGAAAACGGTCAAGCCAGAACCAGAACAGCAATATAGCAAGAGTTAATACGACAAAGCCACGCACCGAACCCCTTTCGAGCCGTAACCCAACAACGCATGCTTCATTGGGCATTGGGCATAACTCCAGCAGCACCAATAATTGGCTGTACAACCATTCCCCCGCCACTAAAATCGGCTCCATTTGCGGATTGAGCGGACTATCGCCGCTCATCCGGGACAATTCTGTGATAACGGGATCGGCATAATAAGAAGTTCGAGAACCAAGAAAGATTGATTCAAAAATAAGGATGGTATAGCCTGTTAATTGAACCGGAGGAAACATCATGTCACCCGCTTTAATCGAATGTGAAAACCAAGCCCTCCAGTTGACGCTGACAGAGCGCGCCATGCTGGCCGAGCATCTGATTGCTAGTCTTGACATGCTCGACGATGCACAAAACGAGCAACTTTGGCTTGAGGAAGCCGAACGACGTTATCAGGCGTACAAGGAAGGGAGAATCTCCGCGCGTAGCGCGGAGGATGTTCTTAGTGCGGCGCGAGCGGCAATCCAATGAAGCCGGTCATTTTTCTTCGCCC
Source organism: uncultured bacterium (assembly GCA_903934155.1). Classification (GTDB taxonomy): domain Bacteria; phylum Verrucomicrobiota; class Kiritimatiellia; order CAIKKV01; family CAITUY01; genus JAABPW01. Next base: position 19,347 of record CAIZMS010000300.1, read on the forward strand.
GGCTGAAGCGGAGATGCTCGATGCAGCGCAATACTACGAACTTCAAGCACCGGGACTTGGCGATGACTTCCTCGAAAGGATTGAAGCCGCAGTCCAAGATATCGGCAGGAACCCCGAGCTATGGCCCATCATTCAGGCAAACACCCGTCGGCGCCTTATTAAACGTTTCCCATTTGCCCTTCTATATCGTGTTGATCCTGACCAGATTGTGATTCAAGCAACCATGCACTTGCATCGTCGTCCAGATTACTGGCTCAACAGATAATATGTCTCGAACAAGCCAATGCTCGCGACGGCTAGTACGCCGCGCAAGATTGGTGACGTTCAAAGATCAATGTTCGACTGTCCCCACGTGTTATAAGGAGACCGTGGGCGCCCCAATCGTCGGCACTCCAAGGAACAGGTGGGGAGGTTTTTTTTAATGAGAAACATCCTGATCAGCCGATTGCGACGAGGTTGGTGCGGCGGCGTGCAGGGTGGAAAGTGTAACCTGAAACTGAACGGAAGTATCCTGCCCGGCGGGCCGGATTTCAGGCAGGGCGTCACCCTCGACACCGACGAGACCTACACCTTGATCGTCTGGCTTGGACTGTCGGCCAATACCCCTCAAACCTTTGAAATAACCGAATGAATAAGGTTGATTTTAACCCATGCGGGAATAATCATGACGGAAAACAAAGGAGAATGATGAAACATAATGCACGACTCTTGTTCTGGGCGGTTTCGGCGTCATTGGCCGGTTTTTTGTTCGGGTTCGACACAGTCGTCATCTCCGGAGCGGAACAAACCATTCAAACACTTTGGGGCTTGAGCGCCACAATGCATGGTCTGGCGATCAGTATGGCTCTTTGGGGCACGGTTTTCGGCTCGCTGTTCGGGGGATGGCCCACGGAGCGCCTGGGTCGCAAAAAAACACTCCTCTGGATTGGGGTTCTCTATTTTATCTCCTCGATCGGGTCAGGCCTGGCTCCTGAGGTGTATTCCTTTATGGTATTCCGCTTTATCGGGGGGGTTGGCATTGGGGTTTGCACCGTGGCGGCGCCGTTGTACATTGCCGAGATTTCGCCGCCCAAAACCCGGGGCCGCCTGACCGGCATGTTCCAGTTCAATATCGTTTTCGGCATCCTCATGGCCTTCCTGTCCAATGCCTGGCTCAGTGATATCGGGGAAAATGCCTGGCGCTGGATGCTGGGAATTGTCGCCATCCCGTCCGTAATCTATTCGATTTTCTGCTTTTTCCTGCCCGAAAGCCCGCGGTGGCTGATCACCCATGGACGGGATCGTGCAGCGGGAATCCAGGTGTTCCGCCGGATCATGCCGGATGCCCCGGAGTCCGAAATTGAAACCCTCGCGAACGAGGTGGAGCGCTCCATGGGGAATCGCGAGCATCCCGAAAAATTCTTTACCCGCCGCCTGTTCACCCCGATCAGTCTGGCGTTTCTCATTGCCTTCTTCAATCAGCTCTCGGGCATCAACGCCATCCTTTACTTCGCTCCCCGTATTTTCGAAATGACGGGACTGGGATCCAAGGCCGCCCTGTTACAGTCGGTGGGGATCGGCATCACGAATCTTGTGTTTACCTTCGTGGGCCTTTGGCTGATTGACCGACTGGGACGCCGGACCCTCCTGTTCATCGGATCCTTCGGCTACATCGCCTCGCTGGGGCTGTGCTCCTGGGCGTTTGCCACCCAGCACTTCACGATTGTGCCTTTCTGCATTTTCGCCTTTATTGCCTCCCATGCCATCGGGCAGGGCGCGGTAATCTGGGTGTTCATCAGCGAGATTTTTCCCAACCGGAACCGCGCAACAGGACAGGGATTGGGCAGTTTTACCCATTGGATATTTGCCGCCCTGTTGACGTTGTTTTTCCCGAAGATGGTTGAAGCTTTCCCGGCCTCCGCGGTGTTCGCCTTTTTTGCGTTCATGATGGTGCTTCAGTTGGTCTGGGTGAAGTTCCTGGTGCCGGAAACCAAGGGAGTCCCGCTTGAGGAGATGCAGAAGAAACTGGGAATTGTATGAGGACTCCTGATGACGCCATGGCGGCCCCCATCTTTTCCTTGAACTGCAAGCGTTTCTGCCTTATACCTTGCCCCCTGTTTGGTCCTAGGACCCGCTAGCGCGGCTCCGGATCACGAAGGGAAGGTGACATTTACACGTGGCACAAGTTAAAATCAGACGCGGCGAAACAGTTGATAAGGCGATGAGACGCCTGAAGAAGATCATGGACAAGGAAGGGATCATGAAAGAGATCCGTGCCCATCGTTACTTCGAAAAGCCCAGTGAGCAACGCCGCCGCAAGGCAGCCCGTGCCCGCGCTCGCGCGGCGTACAACCTTTGATTCACCCGTTGAATCCCTGAAAGCTCCCTGGACATCCAGTCAGGGAGCTTTCTTTTTTTTACGATGATCTTCAGCCTAACAACCCGCTGGAATGCCCGCCGGCACGAAACCGGCGAATCCATGCTCGGGGAAATCCTCGAGCTCGGTTTCGACCATGTCGAACTGGGGTTCGACCTCACCGCCAATCTCGTTCCCGGTGTATGCGCCATGATCAAGGCAGGCCGGATCAAGGCCGACAGCCTTCACGCCTACTGCCCGCTCCCCCCCGTGCCCTACCCCTCGCCGGAACCCTTTACCCTGTGCGCGACCGATCCCACCATCCGGGCCAACGCCCTGCATTATCTCGAAAACACAATCCGCTTCGCCGCTGAAGTTGATGCCCGCGTGGTAGTCGCCCATGCCGGAAACGTCGAGATGAAACCCATTACCCCGCATCTCATCGAGTTGACGGCCACCGGACGGCAATACAACGAGGACTACGAGAAATCCCGAATGAAACTCCTGCTGGCCCGCGAAAAGGCCGTCTCCACCCAGCTCCCCCTCCTCTACGCCGGGGTCGAGCGGCTACTACCCCTCCTCGAAAGCACGCAGCGCATCCTGGCCTTCGAACTGCTCCCCACCTGGGAGGCGATTCCCACAGAGGTGGAGATGGAGCGGCTGATGATCCATTTCAATTCCCCCTGGCTTCGCGTCTGGCACGATCTCGGGCACGGTCAAATCCGTGAAAATCTCGGACTCACCAGCCATGCCCGCTGGGTTAAACGCCTGCAGCCCTGGATCGCCGGGATGCATGTCCATGATGTCCGCCCGCCCGCCGGGGACCACTTTATGCCCCCGGGCGGAACCCTCAAATTTGAGTTGTTCCGCGAGGCGGCCCGGGGTGATATTATCCGGGTGCTGGAACCCAGCCATTCGGTCACAGGCGAGGAAATCCAGGCGGGGCTGAAACTCATCAGGGAGGCGTGGGACTCATGAAAATACTGGTTACCGGAGCCTGCGGATTTGCGGGCAAACATGTTTTAGCCGAGCTGACCTCCGCCGGGCATGAGGCCGTTGGCATGGATGTCGGCGCCGCCCCCGCCCAGTTGGCCCCCCATCATTTCATCTCCGCCAACATTACGGATGCCGATGCCGTCGCCGGAATCATCGCCAATCTGGCACCCGATGCCTGCCTTCATCTGGCCGGCTGGTCATTTGTGGGCAACGGGAATCCCCGAACCGTCCTGGATGTCAACCTCATGGGCACCGTGAACCTGCTGGATGCGTTTCGCAACATCCGCTCCAAGGCGCGCATCCTCTGCATTTCAAGCGCCCAGGTCTACGGAATGACAGAACGCACTGCTCCAATCGGCGAGGAAGAGCCCCTGAATCCAGGCACCTTCTATGCCGTCTCCAAGGCCGCCGCCGATCAGTTGGCGCTACTCTATGCCAAGGAATACGGCCTCTCCATCATGGTGGCCCGCCCCAGTAATCATATCGGGCCCGGCCAGTCGCCCCAGTTCGCCATTCCCTCCTTCGCCCGCCAGATCAAGGCCATACGCCAGGGAGCGCCCGCCGTCATGAAAGTGGGAAACCTGGATAACCACCGGGACTTCACCGATGTCAGGGATGTGACCCGGGCCTATCGGCTCCTGCTGGAAAAAGGACATCCCGGCAAGGCCTACAACATCACATCCGGCCATGAGATGCGGATGGGCGACATCCTGAACCGTCTCTGTGAATTGGCGGGGATAAAGCCCGAACTCGTCCGGGATCCCTCCCTTTACCGCCCCCTCGATCACAACCCGCCCCTCAATTTCAAAAGAATTCAGGAGGACACCGGCTGGACACCCCAACTTTCCATTGACCGGACGCTCCGGGACATCCTGGATGCATCATGAAAAAGTTGCGTCAAATCATCAGTATCCTTCTGAAGCTGGGTGTGGCTGTTGCCGTTTTGGGGTATCTGTTGAACAAGATGGGCCTGGATCAACTGGGACACACCCTGCAGGCCACCGCCCGGGAATGGCCCTGGCTCATGGCCGGCCTGACCCTGTGTTTGATCGCCCTCCTGATCGGCATGGCGCGATGGAAGACCATTCTTGATGCCCAGGGCATGAAACTGAACTGGCTACGGGTCAACACCATTTTTTTCATCGGCCTGTTCTTCAATGCCTTCATGATCGGCCCCACCGGCGGCGACTTCATCAAGGCCTATTACACCGCTCAGGAAACCCACCACAAAAAAACAGAGGCCGTGACGACCATCTTCATTGACCGGGTTGTCGGACTACTGGTATTGGCCCTGCTGACTGGAACAGTGATTCTCACCCGGTGGGATTTCTTCATGACCCATTCCATCACCCGGGTCTTTGCCTGGCCGGCCCTCATCGCCTGCGGCATCCTGCTGGCAGGAAGCCTGGTGGCCTTCAGCGTCCATCTCTTCGAGGTCTTTCCGTGGCTGAAGCGATGGAATCATATCGCCATGATCGGAAAAATCGTGAATACCCTCGAGCGGGCCTACAATGCCTTCTATGTCTGCCGAAAAAATCCGCGCCTGCTGATCAGTCTGGCCCTTTACTCCCTGATCATCCAACTGCTCTTTGTCGGAACAACCGCACTGGTGGGAAAAGCATTGGGTCTCGACCTTCCCTTTCTGGCCTATCTCTCCTTTTCCCCGCTGGTGGGACTGATCAGCGCCATTCCCATCACACCGGGAGGCATCGGCATCCGGGAAGGCGCCTCCATCAAGCTCTGGTCGGTTCTGGGCGTCCCTGACGAGAAAGCCTTCCTCCTGGCCTTTATTCCCTTCCTGTTGCTCGTGCTCTGGGGGCTTCCAGGCGGCATCCTGTTCCTGTTTCACCGCGCCGGAAACAAGCCCGCCGAAAGCGGAGAGGATGAACCCTAGGGCTGGGATTTCACCATGATCGCGGCAACGACATTTGTTGTATTGGCGATTTCAATCCTCTTTCTTGCCGTGGCGGGCGGCGGCCTTTTCCCTGTCACCGTCGTGATCATCGCCCTTCCCCTCTGCGCCTTGGCCTGCATGACGACCAGGGCCCGACCTTCCCGCCCCTGGCTTGAACTGATCCTCGCGGCTATCCTGCTCTTCGTCCTCTTTACCGCCCTGCCCATCCCCCCCGCCCTGGATCCACTAGCCGGCGCCCTGCGCCACGGACAAAATCAGGCCGTTCTTAACGCCCTTTATGAGGCGGGTCAGATCGGCATTCCCCTTCCGGAAAGCGAACCCTGGTTTTCCCTCACCCGAAACCGCGCCGGAACCCTGCGTTTCTTCCTGCTGCTGGCGGCGGCATTCGGGGCCGCCTTGCTCACCGCCTCGTTGCCTCCGGCGTGGAAAATGGGGTTTCTTTATTTCCTGGCTTTAACCGGCACCGCCATGGGAATCGCCGGCTACCTCGGCCAATGGATTATTCCTCAGGGTGACACCCTCTGGTGGTTCATCCCCCTTCCCCACGCCGTGACCTCGCCCGTCGGGTGCTTTCTGAACCGCAATCATTTCGGCGGGTTTGTTGCCATGTTGAGCCCCGTTGCCCTCGCGCTGGCCGCCTATGCCCTTGACCGCCGTCGCGGATTCACCGCGCTTTTCTCGCTCGCCCTGACCGGCATCATGATGGCGGCGGTCTTCTACTCACTCTCACGCGGAGCCATGCTGGCGATGGGCGCCGGGCTTTCAGTCACCGCGCTGGTCATCGCCTTCCGGCATCGTGCCGTGTGGGGAATCCTACTGCTCTGCCTCATGCTGGCCGGGGGAACCGCCCTCCTGGCCCATTCTCCCGCCATCCGGGAAAGGCTCCAGGGAATTCACAACCCCGGCGAAATCAGCAGCGTCCAAAGCCGACTCGCCGAATGGAGGGAATCGCTCCGGGTCTGGCCCTGCTATCCCGTGCTTGGCGCCGGCATGAATGCCCTGCGCATGGTGTATCCCCAGACACGACAGACCAGCGTGAGCGCCCGGTTGATCGCTTCCGAAAACGAGTACATCCAACTCCTCGTGGAGGGCGGCCTCGTTGGCGTAGGCCTGTTCCTCGCCCTGACCTGGGCGGTACGTCACCGGATCCGCGACACCAGCGCACAAACCGGCGTCATAGGCCTTGCCGTCACCGGCGCCCTGACCGTCACCGGCGTCCACTGCCTGTTTGATTTTCCGGCCCATTTGCCCCTCTATGCCCTGGTGATCGGATCGCTCGCCGGGCTCCTACTTTCCTCCAAGGTGGACCGCGACCTCCGGGCGCGGTCAGACGCCGCCCGGAGGTCGGCGTCCACCAGTGGATATCTGATCGCGATTCTGCCGGGGGCCATCGGGCTTATCGGCACCTTGGTAATTCTCCTGACCCAGCCGCAACAACTCGGGAATCTGGATAATCCGGCTTATCTTTACACCGCCAAATACAGGGAACTGCACCGCGCCCTGATCTGGGCTCCAACCTCACCGGCCTGGCTGTATCTGGGTCGCGCCATGTTCAAGGAGGGCGTCAACCGGGAAGCCCGCGACCTCTGCACCCAGGGAGAAACGCTCATGACCCGTGCCGTCCAACTCGATCCCCAGAATTACCGGCTCTGGTTTGAATTGGGCCAGGTGCGCCTCTCCTTGGGGGACAACGCCCGCGCCACCGAGGCGTTCCTGAGGGCAAAAGCCCTGCGCGCCTGGATGACTCCACCCCCCATCCCGGGAAAGAACTGATATGAACCACTTTCTTTACGGAGCCTCCATTCCCTTCGTGATCGGAGTACTCCTCTATCTCCTGAGGAAAAGACGTGCGCCCTTGAGCCTGCTGATCCTCATCCCCCTCGCCATGGCTTTCGCGGGCACCTGGGCTGTGGTTCCGGACATCCCGCGCATGCTGGGATATCAGGATCTCTACAGTCGGCTTGCGGCCGACCCCGGGATCAACATTTTTCTATGGCACTACACCCTGGATCAGATTGAGACGGAGTCATCGTGGTATGCCGTAGGGATCGCCCTCGAGGCGGCGACCCTGATGGGGATGGCGCTCCGGGAACTTTTCAGGGAGGCGAAATCCTGATGGC
>CAIZMS010000301.1 GCA_903934155.1 uncultured bacterium
ACGATCTCTATGCCTCCTCAAAAGTGGATCTGGGCCATTCCCTCCTGAAGAAATCCGGCCTTCCCCGCGCGAATACACTGATGGTAGGCGATACCACCCACGATCATGAGGTCGCCCAGGCCATGGGAATCCCCTGCCTCCTGATGACCGGCGGACACCAGTCGGAGGCCAAGCTGACCGCCCTTCACAGCCCGATAGCCACCACGCTTGACGGCGTCCTGCAGTATATTCTTCAGCACCCATGAAATCCCCTTCCAAGCGCCTGATCGCAACAGGGTCCATCATCCTGCTCTGGCTTGGCGCCATGGGCTGGCTGATCTTGAGTGAGGCCTATCCCGGACTCCGGAATCGCGCATCCATGGGGTACCGATCTTCCCTCGACCGCGGCATGATGGTCATGGATCGATGGATGATCATTACCCACCAGAACCAACCCATCGGTTACACGCATACTTCGGTGGATGTGGACGAGAAAAACGCGACCCGTCAATACCGCCTGAACAACCGCACCCTGCTCGCCCTCACCGTTATGGGGTCCCGCCAACGCATTTCGGTCACCTCGGACGCCACCGTGGACGCCCTGTACAACCTGCAACTGTTCCACTTCTCACTCTCCTCCGCAGGCTATACTATCGTGGTGGACGGGAAGCGCCTTCAAGGCACCACTTTTGATGTCAGAATTAAAAGCGCAAGCTCCATTCAGCACCTCACGGTCATCATTCCGAATGACGCGGTGATCTACTCTCCCATGACCGAGCTATCGCTCAAGACCCTCTCCCCGGGTAAACAGGTCACGCTACGCATCTTTAACCCCGTCACTCTTGCGGCTCAGGATGTGACCGTGCGAGCCCTGCGCCGCGAAACACTGGTCCTGCGAAACCGCACAAATGACACCACCGTCCTGGCCGCCAAAATGGACGGCATGGAAACCCTCTTCTGGATGGACGCCGAAGGAACGACGATCCGGCAAGAAGCCCCGTTTGGTCTGGCTATGGAAAGTTGTACGGCAAAGGAAGCCCTGTCCCTCGGCATGAATTCCGGTGATCGCGCCCGGGTCGCGAACGACGTGGCGGAACCCATGACATTGATGAACCTAATCAGACAACTAAAAGTGGAGATTCCATGATTTCAATCCAGCATCTCAATAAACGGTTCGGCTCTGTGCAGGCGGTGAATGACCTGTCGCTTGAAATCCCAGCCGGTGAATTGTTCTGTTTTCTGGGGCCGAACGGCGCCGGAAAAACCACCACCATCAAGATGATGACCGGCCTGCTGCGTCCCGACAGCGGCACGATCCGAATCGGCGGCTTTGATATCCAGAAGCAACCCGTCGAGGCCAAGCGCATCATGGGCTATATCCCGGATATGCCCTTCCTGTATGAAAAACTGACCCCGGTCGAATTCCTGAAATTTGTCGCCGGACTTTACAATGTCGCCCATCCCGACCTGTCCGGCCATATCGAGTCGTCGTTGAGTCAGTTCGGCCTGCAGGAGGCCCGCAATGCTTTGATCGGCGAACTGTCCCACGGCATGCGCCAGCGCCTGCTCTACATCGCCACTTTCATCCACGCCCCGCGGGTTATCTTCATTGACGAGCCGCTGATTGGTCTCGACCCTCACTCCATCCGTATGATCAAGAACCTGCTCCGGGCAAAGGTTCGGGACGGCATGACGATCCTGCTGACCACTCATATTCTCGCCCTAGCCGAGGACATTGCCGACCGAATTGGCATCATTTCAGGCGGCCGCCTCATCGCCCTCGGGAAACTCGGGGATCTCCGTACCCAATCCGGCGACAAGGGTTCCCTTGAGGACATCTTCCTTAACCTCACAGCCTCCCCTACTCCCCAAACCCTGAACCCTGAACCCTAAACCCTGTCACCTCCTTATGCACCCCCTTACCGCCATTTGGATCAAGAACTGGAATACGCTCCGCAATGTGCGGCGCATTCTCCAGCAGGAATCCATTTTCAAAACAGTCTTCATTCTCCTTTTCGCAGCGGGAATTATGGGCGGATTTTTCATGATGTTCCTGAACGGCTTCCAATTCCTCGCGAGTCTGGGTGGCGCAGGCTTCATGATCACCCGCCGCCTCTTCTCCCTCTTCTTCCTGGGATTGGGGGCCATGCTGGTGATGTCCAATATCATCACCTCCTATTCGACCCTGTTCCGATCCCGCGAAACCCTCTTTCTATTAACCGCCCCCCTCGACACCCGGACCTTTGTTACCTACAAGTTCATCGAGTCTACCCTGCTGAGTTCCTGGGCGTTTTTCTTCCTGATGATCCCTTTCACGACCGCCTACGCCTGGCACGAGAAACTGGGGCTTATCTTTGCCGTCTGGACGGTTCTCTTCTCCCTGCCGTTCGTCTTTTTATGCGGGGCCATCGGTAGCCTCATCAGCCTCGCCGCCGTCCGGTGGTTTCCCCGGAGCCGTTTTGTCTGGGGCGCGGCGGCCATCATCCTGCTGAGCTTCGCCATCCGGGCCATCCTCCAAATCCGCCCGGTCATGCAGGAAGAGGCCACGTTTATCCTCAACCGGTTTCTGCCCGGCCTGCAATTGGCCACCCATCCCCTGATGCCGAACAATTGGACAGCTGAGGGAATCATGGCCCTGACAAACGGGCAGTGGCTGCGAGGCGGCATGTTATGGCTGGTTCTGGTTACCAATACGGCCATGCTGTTCCTGCTGATTCAGGAATTCGGAAGGCGGGTATTTTACACCGCCTACCAGCAGGTCACCGGTTCTCCGGACATCCGGCGCCGGGCCTCGGAACTGCTGGGCTGGCTGGATCGGCTTCTGGCCTTTCTGCCCCATGACATCCGGGGCATGATCATGAAAGATATCCGTTCATTCCTGCGCGATCCCCTCCAGTGGTCGCAGGCGTTGATCTTCTTCGGCTTGCTGGGATTATATTTCTCCAGCTTCCGGTCATTCCATTACAACGAGATGCCCCCGATCTGGCGGAACCTGATCGTATTCCTGAACATTTTCAGCGTCTCGTCGGTGATCTGCTCGCTCGCCGCCCGGTTCGTCTTCCCCCAGCTCAGCCTGGAAGGACACAGCTTCTGGATTCTGGGGCTGGCACCCACCGGCATGCGGCGAATCCTACTGACCAAGTTTTTTCTGGCCTCGCTCGCCATGGTGACCATCAGCGCCGCCCTGATGGGATTGGCCACCTGGATGCTTCAGGCGGGATCGGCCTTGAGCCTCATCTCCATCGGTCTAGCCGTGGCCATTTCACTCTCGGTCTCGGCGCTGTCAACAGGCCTGGGTGCCTTGTTCATTGATCTCAAGCAACCGAACCCGGTGGCCATCATTTCAGGATTTGGCGGTACACTGAATCTTGTGCTCAGCCTGGGCATGATGCTGGGGGCGATTCTTCCCTTCGGCCTAATCTGGCATTGGCGGGCTTCGGAAGGCCTTGCTGACTCCCTCCTCATCAAAGCCAACCTCATCGCCGGTCTCTGGGTGATCCTGCTGTCCAGCCTGATGGTGTCCCTTCCGCTATGGCTTGGAATCCGGAGCCTGAAGAATCGCGAGTATTAGGCCAATCGTAAGCTACTATAACAGTCCCGTGATCATTTTGAGGCCAATGACACACAGCAAAATGGCAAAGCCCCTCTTCAACATCGGCACCGGCACCCGGTGTGCCAGACGCGCCCCAAGCGGCGCGGTCACCGTGCTCAGGAGGGCAATTCCTGCCACGGCAGGCCAATAGACATAGCCGATGGAATATTTCGGCAACCCGGCCACTCCCCATCCCGCCATCATGCTTCCTCCAGCACCCGATGTGGCGATGAAAAACCCGATGGCCGCCGAGGTTCCGATGGCCCGACGCATCGGCAGGTTGCACCAGGACAACAGGGGCACCAGCAAACTTCCGCCCCCCACCCCTACCAGACTCGACACTCCCCCGATCAAGGCGCTCAGCAGGGTAAGCAGAACACCCTTCCTTGACTGGGCCTGTGACTGAGGGACCTCCGCCTTGAGAAACATCTGCGCAGCAACACCGTAGACAAACACCACAAAAACCCACTGAAGACAAGGGGTGGAAACTTGCGCTGCCACCCAGGCCCCTGAAAGGGCGCCGATGACAATCGCGGGCGACAGCCTCCAAACCATGTCCCAATCCACCCCCGCGCGCTGATGATGCGCCCGCATACTGGAAAGGGAGGTGAACACAATACTCGCCAGCGAAGTTCCCACCGCGAGGTGCTGGATCTGCCCAGTCAGAAACGATTGCTTCGCAAACAGCATCACAAGAGCGGGCACAATAATCAGACCGCCGCCAACCCCCAACAATCCGGCCAACACCCCGGCGACACCCCCCAACAGACAATAACAAAGCCAGACCAGCATGGGGTATCCCTTATGATTCGCAGGAACGGTCGAGTATCTTTCCGTCTTTGATTTCCAAAATTCGCGTGGCGAGCGAGCCGATCAGCCGATGATCATGGGACACGAAGATAATGGTGCTTTCGGTCTTGGAAAGGGCGAAGTTCAGCGCTTCAATGGACTCCAGATCCAGATGATTGGTGGGCTCATCCAGAATGACCATATTGCCGCCCTCCAGCATCATCTTGGCCAGCATGAGCCGGGCCTTTTCGCCACCACTCAAGACCTGGATAGGCTTAAAGACATCATCCTTGCTGAAAAGCATCCGTCCCATAAAGGATCTAAGCTCAGTCTCTGAAATATCCTTGTCGTCTGAAAATTGCCGAAGCCAGGTAATCGCCTGACTCTCGGGGTCGAGGATTTCCCCGGGATCCTGGGGAAAGACGCTGAACTGGAGGGTGTCGCCCAGTACCACGGAACCGGAATCCGGAGAAAGTTGCCCGCACAGGATTTTCAGAAGCGTGGTCTTACCGACCCCGTTCTTTCCGATGATCGCGATCTTTTCCTTCGGCTTGATCTTGCACGAAAAATCCGAAAAAAGCGGGGTCGCATATCCCTTGGCGATGTGGTTGACCGAAATGACTTTGTCGCCCAGACGCCGTTTGGGGTTGAATTGGATATAGGGGGACACCCGCGAACTGGGCTTCACTTCCTCCAGCTCTATTTTCCCGAGCAACTTCTGACGGGAGGTGGCCTGTTTAGCCTTGGAGGCGTTCGCGCTGAACCGGCTGATAAAGGTTTTCAGGTCATGAATCTGCTTTTCCAGCTTTTTGTTCGTTTTTTCCCGAAGCTCGCGGGCTTCCAGGCTCGCGATGGTAAAATCATCATAATTTCCGGTGAACATGCGGATTTCATGATAGTCTAGATCGGCAATATGGGTGCACACCTGGTTCAAAAAGAAACGGTCATGCGAAATCACAACCACGGTGCCCTCATACCGTTTCAACAGTTCGATCAGCCACTCGATGGATTCCATGTCCAAATGGTTGGTAGGCTCATCCAGCAGAAGGACATCAGGATGAGCGAACAGGACCTGGGCCAGCAGAACCCGAAGCTTGAAGCCGCCCTGTAGCGTGCTCATTTCGCGGGTAAAAACGTCTTCCGCGAATCCAAGACCGGCCAGCAATTTAGCGGCATCCGCCTCCATGGTATAGCCGCCCGCCTGGCCGAATTCATCCTCAACAACGCCACTGCGGTCATGCTCGGCATCGGTCAGATCCGTCTTGGAGTACAGGGTTTCCCGCTCCAGATGGAGATCCCAGAGTTTCTTATTCCCCATGAAAACCGTATCCAGGATTGAAACATGATCAAATTCGGCATGATCCTGGCGCAAATACCCTAGCGTACAGTCCCGGCCGATGACAACCTCACCCTGGCTCGCGGGAATCAGGCCGGCGAGAATTTTGATAAAGGTGGATTTTCCCGATCCATTGGCGCCGATCAGGCCATAACAGTTCCCGGGTGTAAATTGGACGCTAACGTCCTCAAACAATATGTCCGCCCCGAATCGCTTGGTCAGTTTTGATGTCGCAATCACGCATTCATTCCCATCTCAAAAAGGCTGATGTCCACTACAACGGCGGGGGATACTGCCAGACAGAAGGGCGCTCCGCAAGTTCTTCGATGATTTCAGTGCGGGTCGCCAGACTCGGCGAAGAACTCAGCGGGGAGGTGGTGGGATGGTCTTCATGTTTGCGGGGGAGCATCCATGTGCCATCTGCCACAGGGGGGCTGTGACAACGTCTTGACTATCACCACCTCACCCACTGACAAGGTACATCATCATGCACGGCATCAAAACCCGCAATCAGAAATATCCTGATTCTGCATCAGGGTTTTTCTGATATCGATGCTCAAAGCCTTTGCACCGAGTAGCCGCCATCCACCATGAGCACCTGGCCGGTGGAATAGGCCAGATCGCCCCGCGCCAGCATGGCGGCAGCACGGCCAACATCATCCGGAAGCCCCCAGCGCCCCTGCACAAGAAGGCCTTCACCGATCAGTTTGTCGTACTTCGACGTCACAGCGGAGGTCATATCGGTCTTGATGATGCCCGGCCTGATTTCATAGACGGGAATGTCAAATTCCCCAAGGCGCGCGGCAAACAGCTTGGTCGCCATCCCCACGCCGGCCTTGGTGATGCAATAGTCGCCCCGGTTGACGGAGGCAACGGTCGCGGAAATCGAGGACACATTAATGATGCACCCGGCGAACCCGGACTGTGCCTGCTTCTGTTCCACCATCCAGTTGGCCACCGCCTGAGTCAGGAAATAGGGCCCCTGCAGGTTGATCTTCACAAGCCGCTCAAAACTCTCCTCGGTCGCCTCCAGGATGTCGCGCCGTTCCGCCGGGGCCACTCCTGCATTGTTCACGAGCACATTCAGCCGCCCGAAGTGCCGCCTGACTTCAGCCACCAGGTTTTCCCTGTCGGCCTTGAGGCTGACATCCGCTTTGACATACAGGA
>CAIZMS010000302.1 GCA_903934155.1 uncultured bacterium
AGTCAGCCCGATCTTCGGCTTCACCTGCATCTGCCCGATATCCTGCAACTGGTATTCAATGGGATCCTCGATCGTTAAAACATTCCGGCCCCGGGTATCCAACTGCCCGATAGCCGCATACAGCGTCGTCGTTTTGCCGCTCCCGGTGGGACCGCAGACAATCACCAGCCCGTTCGCCACATGAAGGAGCGCATTGAATGACGCAAGCATCGAGCCGGGCATACCGAGTTCGCTGAGCGACATGACGGAGGAATCGCGGTTGAGCAACCGAAGCACCACGCGTTCCCCCTCGGCCACAGGAACGGTGGAAACCCGGATATCAATCTCCCGTTCGCCCACCCGAACCCGCGCCATGCCGTCCTGTGGCAGTCGCTTCTCGGCAATGTCGAGGTGCGCCATCACCTTGATCCGGGAAACCAACGCACGCTCCATATGTTTGGGCGGACTGGATTGCTCATAGAGGACACCATCCACCCGGTACCGCACCCTGAGCCGGGACTGAAACGGCTCCATATGGATATCGGACGCCCGTGATTTGACCGCTTCCAGGAGAATCAGATTAACCAATTGCGTGACAGGCGCTTCATCCGCCGTCTTGAGCAAATCGTCAGAGCGGACATCATCGGTGCTTCCAGAACCCGCCGTACTCTGATCCAAGTCACGAAGAAAATCCCCGGGTGACTCGCGCCGGCTGAAATAACAGCTCTCAATACACTTCAGGATGACCTCTCGCGGAACCACCACCGGGCGCAAATCACCGCCCACCAGCAGGGCGATGTCCTGATGCTTGTCCACCCCGGAAGGATCGGCAGTCAGAAGGCAAAGCTCTCCCTTCAGACGGACGGGAAGTAACGCATGCGATCGGGCCCACTCCACGGGAATTCCCCGAACCAGGGCGGGATCCAGGGCATCACTCCCCACCTCCGCGCGGAACTCCACTCCAAATTCAAGCGCCAGGCTCCGGGCCGCCTCAATGCTATCCGCGGGAGTATCCATGGGCTCCTCAAGGGCTTTCGGGAGGAATCGGACTCGTGACGGATACATCGGTATTGGTCACATTCAGGCCCGTCTTCCGGCTCCACAAATCCGTCGCGGCTTTCGCCGTCAGCTCACTCGACATCACCCGGGGGGTGACAAAAATGATCAGGTTCGTCCGCTGCTTGCTCTCGACGGTATGACGGAACAAAATTCCAATAATGGGAATAGAGCCGAGCAGCGGGATTTTCCGGACAATATTCGAGCGATCCTCCCGGATCAATCCGCTGATGACGATCGTCTTGCCATCCGGCACCGTCACGGTCGTGGACACCTCGCGCTTCGCAATCGTCGGGGTATACTGCCCCGCGACGCCGGCGTCAATGATTGCCTCAATACTCGGGTTCAGCACCATGCTCACTTCATTGGAAGGATTGATGTGGGGTGTCAGCTTCAATTTGATCCCGACATCCATCCGCTCAATGTTCTGAATCACATCCCGCGCCGTTCCCGATCCGCCCTGGATAGTGGATTTGAGAACCGGAATGTTATCCACCACGCTGACGCTGGCCTCTTTGTTGTTTTGGGCAACAAGCGGGACACTCGACAGAATCTTGACCTTGCCCTTTTTCTGAAGCGCATTGATGTTGATCAATCCCGGATAACTCGACACAACATTCCCGCTGCTGTCCAACCGGTTCCCCTTGGCCACGCCCACCATGATTCCGCGCGGGAAAACGCCATTCTGGATGATATCGTTAATGCTGCCCGGATTATCACTCAGGCGTGTGGCCCCCTGCACCACCGAATCGCCCACCTTGGACGGGGCATTGAGCGCCGTCATTTCCACGCCCAAGTCCAGGGAGTCATCCGCGCTGACCTCGGCAATGACCACCTCGATTAACACCTGGCTCTGGATACGGTCAAGTTCCCCGACCAACTCCCGGATCATCTGGAAATCCATGGACGAAGCATCGACCAGCAGGGCATTGTTGGCCGCGCTGGCCTCCACGGAGAGCCGCCGCCGTTCGCCGGCCTTCGGGGGATCCTTGCCCAACGACCGCTCCAACAGGGCATTGAGGCTTTTCGCCGCTTCTTCCGCCGAGAGGTACTGCAGGAAAATGGCATGAAGATTCCCGCGCCCAGCCGTGGTTTCAACATCCACACTGGCCAGGATCCGCTTCACCTCGGAAATCGCCCCCGACGGACCGATCATAATGATGCTGTTGGATTGCGGGGAAGCCAGCATGACCAGATCGCTTCCGCTGCGGGTAGTCACCCCTTCCCGGATCATCACGCGCTGGCCGCTGGCCGCCTGGTTGTACTGTTGGACGAATTCCGCCGCACTCGCAAACTTCAGAAAAACAACTTCACTCGTTGTCCCCGCACCCGCCTTGTCGATCTCCGCAATCAACTGTTCGAAACGAAGGACATTTTCAACCGTATCCGTGAGGATGATATGGTTTGAGGACTCCAGAATGGCGGCTGAACCGCCCTTCTCGCGTCCGGTCAGGGTGTCCAAAACTTTCCGCAAGTCGGCCACATTCGTATTCCGGAGCCTGATCACACGGGTAATCAGGCCATTTCCAGAGATCCGGCCATTCTCGCCAACGACCGGGGCCGAAGGCATCACCCGGGCCGGCAACAGCACAATCCGGTTCACTTCAGGGCCTTCCACAACGGCACAGCCGATCGATTCAAGAATCCGGGTGAACAGGGAATAGGCTTCGGCCACCGGGACCCGGGGTGCCATGATGGTCACCTGCCCCTTGACGGATTCATCCACGATGAAACGACGTCCGGTCACTTCACTGATCACTTTGACAAATGTCCGGACATCCACCTGGCTGAAGGTGAAATTCAGGGTCGCCTGCGGCGAGGAAAGCGCCACCGGCTTATCCTCCACGGCCGGGGACAAAACGGACCCCGTCAGCACAACCCCTATGGCGGGGATCGTCCAACCCCAGCGCCCCCAACCCAGATTATATCGTGGCCGTGATGTCTCCATGACTCTCTCCGTCGTGGGGCGACCGATCACTTAATGATGCCCCGCTCCGAGGTCTCAATAAACTTGATGAGGCGTTCAATTTCGGGAACCATTGTCAGTTCCGCACGAATCCGCTCAAGCGCCTGCCGGGTCGACAACCCGTCACGATAAATCACTTTGAACGCTTTCTTGATCAACGCCTGGGTCTCGGCCGGAACATTCAACCGCTGAAGCTTGACAGAATTGATCCCGTGTACGCCAGCCGGCGCACCATCCACAAGCATGAAAGGCGGAACATCCTGGGTGATTTTGGTCATTCCGCCCACCATGGCAAACCCGCCAATTCGCGTGAACTGATGAACCCCGGTCATCCCGCCGAGGACAACATCATCCTCCACCAGAACATCCCCGGAAAGAGAAGCCCCGTTCGCCATGATCACCCGGTCGCCCACCTTGCAGCCATGCGCCACATGGCAATACGCCATGATGTGGCACTGGGCCCCCACGCGGGTAACTTCGCCATCTGCCGTACCCGAATTGATGGTCACATATTCCCGAATCGTCGTGCGGGCACCCACCTCAACAAAGGTGGTGCCTCCCTTGAACTTGAGATCCTGTGTCTGGCTCCCGACGCTGGCAAATGGAAAAACCGTACACTCCGCGCCCAAAGTGGTATGACCGTCAAGAAAGACCTGCGGCATGATCCTGGCCCGGTCCCCGATCTTGACGTTCGGCCCCACAATGCTGTAGGGACCGACTTCGACATCCACCCCCAATTGGGCGCCCTCATGAACAATGGCTGAAGGATGAATCCGGGTCGTCATGCACCCGCCTTTTGATCCGTCAGCATGCACATCAGATCGGCCTCCGACGCCACTTCGCCATCCACCAGACACCGTCCCTTGAACTTGGCCACGCGCGGCTTCAGCGTGGTGATCTCGATCTCAATGCGAAGCTGGTCGCCCGGTTTCACCACGCGCCGGAACTTGGCGTTGTCAATGGACATGAAAAACGGAACCCTCTCGCCCGCATTGGCGATACGGTTGATCAGGATTCCGCCCGTCTGGGCCATGGCTTCAATCTGAAGCACTCCGGGCATCACCGGAACACCCGGGAAATGCCCTTGGAAAAACGGCTCATTCATGGTCACATTTTTGATGGCCACAATCTTCCGCTGCTCATCGCACTCGATCACCCGATCCACCAACAGGAACGGATACCGATGCGGTAAAAGTTTCATGATCTCCTGAATATCCATCGCGGCCATAGTCAACTCCCTTACG
>CAIZMS010000303.1 GCA_903934155.1 uncultured bacterium
AACAAGGAGTAGGAACGGAGATCATAGAATGACAACAAGCACAGATATCAAAACCAAATACCAGAGCTACGTAATTCCCACCTATGCCACCCCCAACCTCGTGCTCGTCAAGGGCAAGGGCACCCGGGTATGGGACAATGACGGAAAGGAGTACATGGACTTCGTCGGCGGCATCGCCTGCCAGAACGTCGGCCATTGTCATCCCAAGGGGACCGAAGCCATCCAGCATCAGGCCGCCAAACTGGTGCATGTCTCCAACCTGTACATGAATGAGCATCACGGCGTTCTGGCCGAAAAACTCGTAACCCTGTCCGGCCTCGGCGGCAAGTGCTTCTTCTGCAATTGCGGCGCCACGGCCAATGAAGCCCTGATCAAGCTCGCCCGGCTCTGGGGCAGTGATGAAGGCAAGTACGAGATCATCTCGATGAAGAATTCCTTCCATGGCCGCACCCTCGCCGCCCTGGCTGCCACAGGCCAGACCAAGTACCAGGACGGGTTCGAGCCCATCCCGGACGGATTCCTATATGCCGACCTGAATGACTTGACCTCCGTAAAGAAGGTCATCAGCGGCCGCACCGCCGCCATCCTCGTCGAGGCCGTCCAGGGCGAAGGCGGCATCATCAAGGCCACTCCGGAATTCATGAAGGAACTGCGCGCCCTTTGCGACGAGAAGAACATCCTTCTGTTCTGTGACGAGGTTCAGTGCGGCATGGGTCGGACCGGTCACTGGTTCGGATTTCAGGCCACCGGCGTCAAGCCGGACGCCTTCTCCCTGGCGAAGTCGCTGGGAAGCGGCTACCCCATCGGCGCCATTGTCACCAATCAGAAACTGGCCGATGTCTTCCAGCCCGGCAAACATGCCAGCACCTTCGGCGGCTCACCCCTGGCTTGCGCCGCCGCCCTCGCCACAATCCATGTGATCGAGGACGAGAAACTGGTGGCCCGCGCTGCGGAAGCCGGCCGGATTTTCGCCGAGGGGCTTCTGGAATTCGTCGAGGCCTACGAGCATGTCAAGGAAGTCCGCCAACAGGGCCTCATGGTCGGCCTGGTGCTGGATCAGGCCGCCAAGCCTCTGTGCCAGACACTCTCCGAAATGGGCTTGCTCGCCATCCCGACCGCCGAAAATATTGTCCGTTTCCTCCCGCCGCTGAACATCAAGGACAGCGATATCAATGAGGCATTGGACATCATTGACGATGCCCTGGCCGATATGCACGGGGTAGAACGGGCCGCAGACGAGGAATAAAGGGGCGTTATCATGCTCATCACTGAACTCAAGGGCAAGAAAGTCGGCGTTTGCGTATCAGGCGGTCTCGACAGCCGGACCATCACCAAAAAAATGGTCGAGATGGGGGTGAATGTCACCTGCTTCACCGCCGATCTCGGCCAGCCGGATGAAGTGGATATCACTGATATCCGGCGAAAGATGGATCCCTGCGGCGCCCAGACGTTTATCGTGGACCTGAAGCGGGAGATGGCAGAGGCGTGTTTCGATGTCATCAAGGCCCAGGCCATGTATGACGGCGGTTACTGGAACTCCACAGGCATTGCCCGCGCCGTTACGGTTCGCGGCCTGATCCCCGCCATGAAGCAGCACGGATGCACCGTGCTGACGCATGGGGCCACAGGCCGAGGCAACGACCAGATGCGGTTCGAGCGCTACACCAACGTGCTGGCACCCGACATGAAGGTCTATGCCCCCTGGCGCGATCCGTCCCTCCTGAAGGAATTCGCCGGCCGCACCCAGATGGCTACGTACCTCGCCAAGTTCGGGATCGAGGCCGCCGTGGGCGGGAAAAAACGCTATTCCACGGATGCCAACCTCGCCGGACTTTCACATGAAGCGGAGGATCTGGAAAGCATCGAGACTCCCTGCACCATCGTGGAGACCACGATGGGCGTCTGGCCCCAGCAGGCTCCGAACGAGGTCGAGGATGTGGTCATGCAGTTCGAAAATGCACGGTGCGTGGCCATCAACGGTAAAAAGGTAACGCCGCTCCAGGCTATGGTTGAGGCGAACAAGATCGCCGGCCGCAATGGCGTGGGCATGAAGAACGCCCTCGAGAACCGCATCATCGGCACCAAGAGCCGTGGCGTCTACGAGGCCCCAGGCATGGAACTGCTCGGCACCGCCGTCCGCCAGTTGTATCAGGCCGTCATGGATCGCCGCGCCACCCTGTTGTTTCAGAACCTTTCAAAACTTGTAGCCGATCAGATCTATGACGGCCGATACTTTGATCCCGTCACCCGCGCTGCAATGGCCGCCATTGATGTGATGGCCGCGCCGGCCACCGGCACCGTTACACTCGGCCTCTACAAGGGCAACCTGTTTTTCATGAGCATGACCGGTTGCGCCGGCTCGCTCTACAACGAGGCCGACTCCTCCATGGAAGCCAGCGCCGGCTTGAACCCGGTCAGCTCCCAGGGCTTTGCCGAAATCCAGAGCGTTGAAGCGCTGTCATTGGCTAAGGCGGGACAAATCAAGGCGTGAAGAGGAGGGGTCAGGGGTCGGGGGTCAGGGGTCAGGGGTCAGAAAAGTCCTTTGACTTGTTTCCTCGCCTGAACCCTGAACCCCGACCCCCGATCCCTGTAGCCTTAAGCATCGCCGGCTCCGACAGCGGAGGAGGCGCAGGGATTCAGGCCGATTTGAAGACCTTCACGGCCATGGGCGTTTTTGGAACCTCGGCCATTACCTGCATCACGGCGCAAAACCCTGATGCCGTAACCGGCATTGAGGCGGTATCGCCGAAACTTATCACCGCCCAGATCAAGGCCGTCACCCGGGGATTCCCCGTAGCGGCCACAAAAACCGGCATGCTGTTCTCAACCGCCGTCATTCAGGCCGTCGCCAAAACGCTCAAGAATACGGACTGCGGCCCACTGGTCGTGGATCCGGTTATGGTTTCAACCTCCGGCAGCCGTTTGCTCCGCCAGGAGGCCATGAAGGCGCTTTTTCGCGAGATTCTCCCGCTCGCCACGGTGATGACGCCGAACCTGAACGAAGCCGAGATTCTGGCAGGCTGCCGCATCCGGTCATTAAAGGATCTCCAAACCGCCTGCCGGGTCATTGCCGCACGGTTCGGGGTCGCCTGTATCGCCAAGGGTGGCCACCTGGCGGGCGGTCAGGTGGTGGATGTGCTCTGCACGGGCGACGACGACCTCACCCTTTTCACGGCACCCCGGGTCAAAATCCGAAGCACACACGGCACGGGATGCACTTTTTCAGCCGCCTTGACCGCCGCCCTCGCTCTGGGAGAACCCCTTCACGAGGCCGCCGCCATGGCCAAGCAATTTGTCACCGGCGCGCTCCAAAAGGCACGCCCCGCCGGGAAACATTGGCCATTAGCCTTCTATAGCTTGCCAGAGTAGCTATATTTAGTATTATCATACTAAATGCAGCACTTGCCGCGCCGCCCGTTGACCGGGCTGGCCATCGCTTTTATTACCGGAACGGGACTGGGGCTAACCGCATCGATCACCCCCCTGCCCTTATTACTCATCTCAGGCTTGTTCCTAACCCTTGCGGTCACCGGCATTTTTCAAACTCGCTGGCAGGGAACCCTGTGCAGCTCAATCACTCACGCCTGCCTGCTCGCCGCCGTACTGGGACTGGGCTGGGCCAATGCCACCCCGGATCCCGGCGCCGGAAATCATGCCATTCCCACACTCATTCCTCTCCCGACAGGAGCCTCCCTCACCGGAATGATCACGGACGAGCCCGTCTGCGTCTCCAAACGCGGCGAAAAGGCCACCTGGAAATTTCCCGTATCGGTTGAACAGGTGCAAGCCGGGTGGAGCAATGACTGGCAACAGACCACGGGCACCGTTCGCATCCGCCTGTATGCAGATCCAGGAGATCGCATCCCCACCTATGGGGAACGCTGGTCATTCCGGGGATATCTGGCCCAGGCCACATTCAAGAAAGGCCTTCTCGCCGGCAAACCCGGAAGCCTCTTTTTTTCCGGGAAAGCCAGTAAGAGTCGATTTATCAACCACAGCGGCGGGAATCCCCTTGTTGCAAAATGCCTGCAAGGCCGGACATGGGCCGGTCGCTATCTGAAGCAGGGACTAGGCGACCGCCCGGAACAGCTTCTGATCCTCAACTCCATCCTGCTCGGCTACTACAGCCAGATTCCCCGCGACCTCTACCAGGCATTCGCCAACACCGGCACCCTCCATGTTTTCGCCATCAGCGGATCGCATGTCGTCATCTTTGCCGGCGCCGTCATCTTCATCCTCGCCGCCGCCGGCCTTTCCCGGACCTGGTGGATTCTGTTCCTCGGACCGCTGCTCGTTTTATACATCGCGATGACCGGACTCCAACCCAGTGCGGTGCGAGCCGGCATCATGGGCGTCATCTACTGGAGCGCTCCGCTGATCGGACGCAAGTCCGACATCTACACAACACTGGCCGCCTCGGCCATTTTGATCCTGGGCTTTGACCCGGGCGATCTCCTGAATATCGGGTTCATCCTCTCCTATGTTGCCGTGCTGGGCCTGGTACTGTTCTGCCCCGTGTTCATGGCCCCGCTCCATCATTGCT
This sequence comes from uncultured bacterium, assembly GCA_903934155.1. GTDB lineage: Bacteria > Verrucomicrobiota > Kiritimatiellia > CAIKKV01 > CAITUY01 > JAABPW01. The sequence continues at coordinate 4,544 of CAIZMS010000303.1, forward strand.
TCCAGCACGACCCGCTAAAACTGGAGCCGGATCCTCTCTGGCGGGAAAATATCCAGGCCGTGTGGCTGATGTTCGCCGATATGTTTTCGGTTTCCCTGGCCGCCTGGCTGGTCACCGCCCCACTCACCATATTATTCTTCGGCAACTTCGCCCTCATCGGCCTGCCCGCCAATCTGCTTGTGGTCCCGCTCTCTTCCCTGGTCATCATCACCGGGGTTCTATCGCTCACGCTCGGCTCCTGCTTTCTCTTTCTCGCCGACCTCTTCAACCACGCCAACCTCGCCCTCATCATCCTCATGACCGAATCCACCCGCTGGTTCGCCGGGATCCCGAATGGCTATATGAAAGTGGAATCCCCGCCCCTGTGGTCGATGCTGGTGTTCTACTCCGGACTGCTGACCGCCCGGTTTGCCATCTGGGTCAGATCCGGAAAATCCAAAAGTGAAAGCGATGGCATGTTTTGAAATCCCTTCCCTCACCACGAGGAATATCAATCCAACCCTAGAATGCCACGCATCTCATTCCGGAACGATTTCATTGCGGACACAGCGACCTTTGCATCATCCCGCTCTGCGGATTCCCCCGGATAACGGAAAAGGACGGAATATTGCGACAGCATTTCAAACGGGTCACGCAATCACCTTCAGCCTTAGCGATCCATTCGGTGATGTCGGGCTTTGTCATATAGCACCTTGCCGTCCTCCAAAATGGTCGTCATAAAAGCATCTTTCATCTTCAATCTTCGCCGTGTTTCAACGGGCGTTTTGACGACGAGATCCAGGGGAAAGGAACGACTAATCCGTTTTCGGATGGACAACGCTTGATCAACATTTCTCCCCTTGTGAGACATGACAACCAACAAATCCACATCACTGTCATCATTTGCTGTTCCGCGAGCATAAGAACCAAACAAAACCACCCGCTCCGGCTTGAATTCATCAGCAAGCCTTTTTACAAATGTATTGATGTCCGCCGCTTCAACCATGTCCGTAGGCTACTTCACTTTATTACTGTAATCAAGCATGAGCCGAGGGAGGTTTACCATGCCAGAGAAGATCACGCGTATCACACGCAGGGATTTGTACGACGAAGTCTGGGCAACGCCCATGCTTAACCTCGCCAAAAAATATGGATTGTCAGATGTCGGCATGGCAAAACTCTGCCGCAGACACAACATTCCTCTACCAGGGAGGGGATACCGCCTTCAGGCGGCCCAGTAAAGGCCGGCTAAAGCCGGTACACCAGCGTTGGGAATTCGAACTGAGACAGAGATATTCGTCGCAATGGCTCTCCAGAATGTGGTGGACATTTGGTATTGGCACCGCCTGTGTTGACATCGATTCCACATTCTTACAAACTGCCGACCAAATGAATGCGCCCAAGCAAATAGATCAGGAGAAATGCATGCCTCCCGACAAGAGAAATCGCCGAGTGCTCTTTGTCGCAACACAACTGGATATGCCCGAAGCGCATATGGTGGCGGGGTTGGCCCGCAGGGGCATTGAAGCCGTCGCCATCGTGGGGCCGGGACGGCGCCATGCGGCCGTCTTGGAGGCGGCAGGCATTCCGGTTCACGTTTGGGCTTGGTCGCGAGCCCTCTGGTCACCCAAACGCCGGGAGCTGAAATCGCTTCTCAAAGGGATTAACCCCGACATCGTACACGCTTTTGACAATGCGGCGCTCCATGAGACGTGGCGGACCCTTGAGTCAAAGACAGCGTCGACGATTATCTATCGCGGGGCGCCTTTCGTTTCCTGGCGCTCTCGTCGCCTGTATCGGCAGTGCGGAGTGAGCCGGATCGCCTGCCTGTCCGGAACGGTTCGGACGGCCATGGAACAATACGGTTATCCGGCCGAAAAACTGGTAACCATCTACAAGGGACATGATCCCGCCTGGTACCATCCCGCAACGGCGAAGCGATTACTCGAACTCGGGCTTCCCCCCGGAGCAAGACTGGTCGGTACGGCGGCCCGATGGCGTGATTGGAAGATGGGACCCACGCTTGTCGATGCCTTCCAACGACTGCCTGATGACCCTGGCATCCACCTGCTATTCATCGGAGAAATCTGCGATCCCGCGCTGAAGCGAGTCCTGAAGGATCCAACCCGCTGTCGCCGTGTTCATTTTGTTGGCGAACAACCGGATGCAACCTCCTTGCTGGGAGCGTGCGAGATCATGGTAATGCCCTCTAACGAGCAGGAGGGCTTGTGCAAAGCCGTATTGGAGGCCATGGCCCAGGGCGTGCCGGCAATTGTCAGTAATGTGGGCGGCCCTTCTGAAATCGTGCGAAACGGCATCGAGGGATTGACCGTGCCCCCCGGTGATGCCCATGCCCTGGCCGCCGCGATGCAACGCCTGCTGTATGACGCCCCATTACGCAGCGCCTGTGGCGAGCGGGCTCTTGCGCGGGTCAATTCAACTTTCGCACTGGCAACCACCATCGAACATTATCAGGCCCTGTACCAGGACTTGGTTCCGTAAAGAAGGCCGGTTTCCAGAAAATTATAATCCATACACCTGACGCAACTGACCCACGGTCGGCATTGAGTCATAGTATTCCCCTCTTGGCCCAACCCACTGCGACCCGACAGAACGCAATGTCACGGGAGAAAACGACCCGTTTGAATTCTGGATGTTGATCGTCACCAGTGCAGGTTGCTGAACCACCACGGGCTGCTGCACATACACAACCCTGGGTGGATCCGGTTGGACATACACCGGCTGAGGAACCACAACCGTTTCGGCCCGGCTCATGGAAGAAATCACCGCCGCCGCGATCCCGATCCCCAACAACCCGAAAACAAGCTCTCCTCGCGGATTGCGATAATACCCGTAATGCCGTCCGCCATCCGAATACCCATGATAGCCTCGCCCCCCATCCCGATCCCTGTCCCCGCGATAACGACCACGCCCCCACCCATGATCATCCGCCATACAGACAGACCCGGCCAATGCGACAACTACGACCACACCACACAACTTCATCATTCTGCTCGTTTTCATTGTCCTTCAACCCTTTCATAAAGTTTCACGACTTTAGAGAACCCGCACCGTTTTACCGGCACTCCAAGCTCTCCCGTCACTTGACAGCATCCTCCTTTTGCCATTATAAGAGTATCAGCATTATCTCATATATGCTGATTATAGAGTCATATATTAATTCCGCAGGAAGGCCCTATGCAAAACGAACTGCTGTTTCAAAAGGGAGTGTCCATGAACCGGCTCCAGACGCTGGTCCGGGTGGCCGACATGGGCAGCATTGCCGCCGCCGCAGGACAGGATGACCTGGCACGGCAAAGCCAGTTCAGCCATCAGTTGAAGGATCTGGAAATCAGCTTCGGACAGAAGCTGACCGAAAAAAGGGGCCGGACCTTGAAGCTTACCCCGGCGGGAACCCGTCTGGCCGCCCTGATGCGGGAGCACCTGCTGGCATTGTCCCGATTTTCGGAAGAGGCCGATGACAGAGCGTTTACCGTCAGGCTGGGAGCAGGCGAAAGCACCCACAACTGGCTTCTTGCCCCGAATCTCGCGAAAGTTGACGCTCCGCCCGGCGGCGTTCGCTGGTGCTTTTCAACGCTTCACTCGGAAGATATCCGGGAACGCCTTCTGGATCAGCGGCTTGATTTCGGGATTGTCCGGGGCCTCCCGGAAACCGGCAGGCTTAAACACGCAAAACTGGGAACTCTGGAGAACAGGTTGTTCATTCCCCTTTCCCTGATGCCCGGGTCACCCCCGGCCGCTTTGGAAGCCATTACAACCCTGCCCTTGGCCCTTCTGGAAGACGGCTCCAGGACCCGGCAGGACATTGAAAACGCCTGCTTCAAGAAAAGCCACAAACCGGATCTTCGTTACGAGTGCAACACCGCGATCCAGCTTGCGGCCATGATTGAGAATAATCTGGCCGCCGGTCCGCTCCCTGAATTGGCCCGCGCCCAGTTCGACCCCAAAAAAGTCTTCGACATAAGCCTTGGCGCCATCCTCAGGAAAGACCTGCCTCTCTGCCTGGTTTGGAATCCACGAACCCTGGCCATGAGTTCATCCCTTGAGACACTCCGCCAAAGCCTGATCGGGGTATTATCCACATCCCTTCAAGCAAAGGGATCACCGTAAATTGGGCTTGAGCCTCATGCGGAGGAATTTCATACTGTGCCCTCTATGAAAACAACCCCAGCACTTCTGCTTGCAACCCTCCTGGCGTGTGTCGTCGGATGTCACTCGATCCCACCCCCGCCATCCGTCGTGCCGGCGAGTGAGGATGAAGCCTACAAGCAAATCCGGATCCTCACCAAAACCATGCTGCTGATCCGGCAAAACTATGTGGATGAAAACAAGGTCAGTTATTCCAACCTCGTCTCCTCTGCCCTCAAGGGTATGCTCCAGTCACTTGACCCCTTCAGCCAATACCTGGAACCGGCAGCCTATCGGGAACTCAAGGAGGAAACGCAGGGGAAATTCGGCGGGATCGGCATCCAACTCGGGTTCAAGGATAATGTACTGACCGTCATCGCCCCCATGGAGGATACCCCCGCCTTCCGGGCCGGCATATTATCCGGCGACAAGATCATCGAGATCAACACGAATAAAACCGAGCGGATGGACATGCGGGATGTCGTGTCCCGGTTGCGGGGGAATCCCGGCACCATCGTCACCATCAAGATCCTGCGAGGCGCAGATTTCAAGACCCACACCCTCACCCGTGAGGAGATTAAAATATCCAGCATCAAGGGATCCCGGATGCTGGATCCATCCATCGGATATATCCGGATTACCGAATTCAGCGATCCCACCGGCCCGGCCCTTCAAGAGGCGCTTGAAAAACTCATGTCAAAAGGAATGAAGGGACTGGTTCTTGATCTGCGAAACAATCCCGGCGGCCTGCTCACCTCGTCCATCCAAGTCAGCGAAAAGTTTCTCCCGAGGGGCACCCTCATTGTATCCACCCGCGGCCGGGGTGCCTCGCCGCGACAGCTACAGGCCACGGCGGGGGGGGCCGTCCATTACACGGATATCCCCCTTGCCGTCCTGATCAATGGAGGCTCGGCAAGTGCCGCTGAAATCGTCTCCGGCGCCCTGCATGACAACAAGCGGGCCATCCTGGTCGGTGAAACAAGTTTCGGGAAAGGATCGGTCCAGAATGTCATGCCGGTAGAGGACGGCTCCGCCGCCCGCATCACCACGGCCCGCTACTACACCCCCAGCGGCCAATGCATCCACGAAAAGGGAATCGAACCGGATATCGCCGTGCCCGTTTCTCCCGAAGAATGGCAGAAAATTCTCATGAAACGAGCGGACCTCGAAAACCCGGGCACCCTTGATCCCAAAAACAAGCCCGCCGACCTGGACACCATCACGGATCGTCAACTGGACCGGGCTGTGTATTTACTGAAAGGAATTCTCATCTTTCAGGGCAAGAAATGAACATCCTCGGCATCGAAACCTCCTGTGATGAAACCGCCGCCGCCGTCGTCCAGGACGGCCATACGGTTCTCTCCAATATCGTCTACACCCAGATTGCCCACCACCGTCCCTATGGTGGCGTGGTTCCCGAAATAGCCTCACGCAAGCATGTCGAGCACCTCCCCGAAGTCATCACCGAGGCCGTCAACACCTCAGGCGTCGGATGGGACGGATTGGATGCCATTGCCGTCACCCGGGGCCCCGGTCTGGCAAGCTCCCTCCTCGTTGGACTGGCCGGTGCCAAGGGACTAGCCATCCGGCTCAACAAGCCCCTGATCGGGATCAATCACCTGGAAGGGCACATCTATTCCATTTTTCTAGGCAATCCCGATATGCCCCCGGCCTCACTCTGTCCTTTTCTCGCCCTGATTGTCTCGGGGGGACACACCTGCTTCATCCAGGTCAACGCCATTGGTAACTATACCCTGCTTGGACGAACGATCGACGATGCCGCCGGAGAGGCCTTTGACAAGGGGGCCAACCTCCTCGGCCTGGGCTATCCCGGTGGTCCCGCCATTGACAAGGCCGCCCGGTCCGGAAACGCTGAAAGCGTTACTTTCCCGCGTGGATTCGTCAGGAAACTGCAGACCCGCATGCCAGGACTCATCCCCCGGAATTGCGTCAGCTTCAGCGGCCTCAAAACCGCCCTGTTGTATCACATCAGGAATCATCCCCTTGGCAGCGGCCCGGAGGGCGATGTCAACAACCTGGCCGCCAGTTATCAGGAAGCCATTGTGGATACCCTGACGCAACGGGCTTCGCATGTATCGGAATCCGCAAAAGTGTTCGCCGTCGTGGGGGGGGTATCCCTCAACAAACGTCTCCGCGAGAAGATGGCCGCCATGGTCGAAAAGCGAAACCTCCGCCTGATCCTTGCCGCCCCCCACTATTGCACCGACAATGCCGCCATGATCGCCGGCGTCGCCTTCCATAAGTGGATAAACCGCCAACCCCTCGCCGAGGCGCTGGCCATGGATGCCGACCCCAATCTGGGAATTGGAGAGTGAACCCTAAACGGATAGTCTGGATAAGCGCCCTGATCTTGCTCAGCCTCTCAGGATTATGCGGGGCAGGCTGGCTCGATTTCGACACCCGCCACATTGTGATCGTGAGGGGAACAACCTCGATCAAGGATAATAGCGAGCAAGCCCTCGCCAACTCGCTGGCAACCCAAACCGGCGCCTGGCTGGATGAATTGGGGATCCCTCATAAATTTCTAACCGATGACGAGGTTTCCCCGTGGCGCCTCTGGGGCGCACGGGCTGTTATCCTTCCCTACAATCCAGCCCCCACACGCCTGGAACTGAAAGCTTTTCAATCCGTGATCCGCTCCGGCGGTATCCTGCTGGTTTTCTATGGAATGGATCCTGATCTGGCCGCCCTGATGCAGGTCAAACTCAACCCTTACCGCCGGGCGGAAGCCGGTCAGTCATGGAAGGGGTTCCTATTCGACCAATCCGCCCTGCCTGGTCTTCCGGAACGCATTCATCAGTCATCGGACCATCTTGTACCGGCCACTCCAAACACCGGCGCCTCTCAAATCATCGCCCGATGGCTCGACAGCCGTGGTCAGCCAACCTCTGAACCGGCCTGGGTTAAAAGCCCGGCCGGCTTCTGGATGAGCCACATCCTTCAGCCCGGCAATGATGAGGATAAAAAACAAATGCTCCTGGCCATGCTGGCAACCGTCATTCCCGATGCCTGGCAAAAAGCAACCACCAGACTCTTGTCTCCAGAACGCCCCTTTGGCAACTATGCCAGTCTTCAGGAGGCGGAAAAGGCCCTCAATCCCACCGGCACGCTCATCCGCCCCACTTCAAAAAAAGAAGGCCCGGACGCCACTCTTGAAGCGAAAGTCTTTCTGGCCGAACTGACACGACGCTATGCCGCACTTCCCGCCCAGGCACCCCCGGCAAAAATTCGCGGCATCTGGCTGAATGACAGCGACTTGGTGGAACCCGTTTCCTGGCCCGCCCTGGAATCATCACTGGCCAGCAACCGGATCAACACCACTTTCATTCGCGCGGGCAATACGCTGGCCTTGCGTAAATTCGGTGATCTTTTCCAGCCCTCCATCATCCCGAAAAAAAGCGTTCGCCCGGTCGCCCTTCATGCCTGGCTCACCTGCCTGAGCCTTGAAACCGCAACCCCGGAACAACTAACCCGCCTTCGAACCGAAAACCGGCTTCAGGTTTCAGACACCAGAGTGGTCTTGCCCTGGCTGTGCCCTTCGCATCCGGCGAATCGCCAGCTCCTTGCCGAAGCCGCCGCGACGCTGGCCCGGAGCGGAAGCTTCAGTGGAGTTCATTTGGATTACATCCGCTACAAAAATAGTTCTGCCTGTTTCTGTAATGGCTGTCGGGAACAGTTCGAACAAAGCATCGGCCATATCGTGGAACCATGGCCGGCCATGGCCCGCACTGGGACACTCACCAGAACCTATCAAAAATGGCGGGCCGGACAAATCACAGCCTGCGTCAAGGCGGCCCGGGATGCCGTCAAGACCGTCAATCCGAAAATCAGGGTTTCCGCCGCCGTCTATGGAGCCACTCCCTCCTGCTTTTTCTCGGTCGGGCAGGACTGGCCCGCCTGGCTTGACGTCGGTTTACTGGATTTCGCCTGCCCCATGATCTACACCTCAGACCTCACCTCCTTTGCCGCCACCCTGAAATTCCAGTCAGGCCTTTCATCCGCAAGCCGCATCATCCCGGGCCTCGGCGTCTCCTCCTCCCTGTCGCGCCTCTCTGCGGATCAGGCGGTGGCACAGGCCTTCCTGGCCCAGCGTGCGGGATTCTCCGGCTATGTCATCTTTGAGTTTACTTCCGGCGTCGAACGGGATGTGCTACCCTTCCTGAAGATAATGAAATAAGGAGCGTCCTATGACACGCATTGCACTCATCATGGTGGCCATTCTGGGACTGATCGGAACCGCCTCCGGGGCCGGCAAGCAGGGGGGGCTCGTCCTTCAGTTTGATGACGGCTGGACCAGTTGGGCGACCGTGATTGCCCCCGAACTCCAGGCAGTCGGCGGTAAGGCCACCGGCTTTGTCAACAATCAGAACCTCCGGAGCGGGCGCATTACCCAGAAGGACTTGCTTGATCTCCAAAACACCTATAAGTGGGAAATTGGAAGCCACACCTGGCATCACCTGAACGCCCCGGCCACGATCCGAAAAATCGGACTCGCCGTCTGGACGGAACAGGAGCTCAACAAATCCCTCACTGAACTGCGGGCACTCGGCCTGGATGTCCGATCACTGGCTTTCCCTTTCAACGCGTACACCCCCGAACTTTCAAAGGCCATCTACCCCCTGATTGAAACCTTTCGCCGCAGTGAGACCCTCGCTCTGACCCACTCCGTCGCCATCGACAAATCCGTCCCTGGTACGGCCATTGATATGGCTCATTATGTTCCTCTTGGGTTACTGATAAAGTGGATCGATCTGGCCGCTCAAAAAAACGCCCTCCTCCTCCTGTACGGGCACCGAATTCTGCCAGACAGCAGTTTCGCAACCGGAACAGTTTCAGTCGTATCCGCCACAGCACTAACGGCCGAACTTCCCGTCACGCTCCCCGAGGGTTCCGATTGGGTCCTGATTCCGGACATCTCCCGACGCACCATGCCGCCGGATTATTTCCGCATTCAAGTAATAGACGGAAAAGTCATCACGGTAGATCGTCCGAATTTAACAATCAACACAAAGCCCGGCGCTACATTTCTGATTGGGGAAGCCTACAGCACGCGCCTTTCGGATTTCCGCGCCTTTGTGAAATACGCCTCGGAGAAGGTGAATTTCTACACCGTACACGAGATGGCATCAGGAAAGCTGACGACCGCCCCGTAAAACGGCCATCCTTACCAGCGAAGATTAAGGAAGGCGTCGACGGTTGTGCGGTTATAGATCGGGCCGCCCTGATAGGTCACATCGCCCCCCGCGCTCAATCGCGTGGTGAACTTGTAAATCGCCACCGCCCGGGCACCCCAGACAAACCGCCAGTCCGTATCCCGTTCCTTGGCATACCCCGCCTGTCCGCTCAACTGCCCGTTCCACTTGACTCCGGTCCCCTGCCAGGCGGCATAAGCCTGATGCTGCTGCAATTCTTCAGGCGACCAGTATTCGGGGGCCGTATCCGTACTATCTGCAAACCGGCCGGCATACCCCACACCAAGATAGGGCGTTTCCTTTAAGCGGCGAATGATCCTTGTGTTCACCCACCAGGTCGAATTGCCATCGCTACGCTCCGTGATCGCACCACTCAGGAAACAATCCCAGAAATCATAAATCCTCGAATAGGTTTCAATCCCCTCGCGATGAGCCGTAATGCCTTTGCGAAGCGCCTCAACGGTCTCCATCATTTCCCGTTCACTCGTCACTTCAATATTCCCCCGCAGCCAGTGATTGGGAAGATGCAGGCGAGCCTGCCAGCCATCCACATCAGGAAGGGAATCCATAAGCCACTCCTGCAATCCGGCCTGCACCCAGACTTCCGGCGCAATGTACGCCAGGAATCCAAGATCCGCCCGTGAGCCTTCCTCGCTCCCGGATCCGGTCTTTTCCCAGTGATGGCGGCTTATCCCCGCATTCCACCGAAGCCAGTCGCGAACAGGCCCCTCCGCCTCGCCCCGGATATCCCAATAACTCCGGTCCTCATTGTCCCACCAGGCCGTGCCATGAAGCGATGCCGTGGGACGCCGCATATCAAGAGCCTTCTCGAGAAGCCGGGCGGGGCGGACATCATCCGAGGGGGCTATTGTAACCGCTTCACGCGCCTGCTTGAGCGCCACCGGCAGATCGCCCGCCATCGCCGCATTGGCGGCCTTATTGAACGTGATCTCGAAAGGATCGGCTCCGGCGTCGCCTGCCTTCCTGAACCAATAGGTTGCCGCCTCGCTCTGGCCATGCCAATAGAACAACTTGGCGAGTTCAAGCCGCGCCCGGACAACCGGATTCCCCTTCTTGAGATGATCCACCAGGGCAACTGAATCCCACGAGGCTGGAATGGCCTTGGCTGGCAGACGAAGCCTGTCAGCCGGGGACGAACTAAACCCGTTGTCATCCCGGCAAAACGCGGCATCAAACACACGTCCCACCTGATTGGACAACACCGCAAGGGCCGCTGGATCGGTATCCAGCGAGAGTTGCCCGTAATCGCCTCCGGGATAATAACACCAGCGCGGCTCACCCGCCGGCAGGGCATTCGCCGCGAGGGACAGGGTTTCCCCGATGCGGCTCGTCATCACCGCCAGCGACTCAAGAACCTCGCCCGAAATAATCCGATGTGTCAGGGGATTCCCCTTGATTCCATCCGCCCGCACCTTAACCCCGCCCGAATCAGGAAGCGTGACTCCGACCTGCCATCGGCCACTCCGCTTCAATTCAGCCAACCGTGCCGGCGGGAGTTTCCGGGGAATCGCCCGGTGAAGCGAGTCCGGACTCACCATCATGACGGCACAGGCCCCATTGGCCTGAAGCGCCGCATCCAGAGTCTCCACCACGGCGCGATCGGGATCCATCAGAATCATCATAACCGCTTTTTCACGGGACGAGTCCGGGGAAAGGGTATTCACAAAAACAAAACCCGCTTTCGACAGTGCGGCCACATGGGACACCATCTGGCTCGCGGTATTCATACCGGCATAGTCAAACGGCGTGGGCGTGCTGTAGAGGAGGGTTGCCGTTACCTTTTTTTCATTCTGTCCGGCCAGCGGTTCCAGAATCCGGATCGCCCGCGAGAACCCATCCGCCTCGGCCAGGTTCATGGCGTAACGCCGCAAGGCCATGACATCCCAGGAGCGCGCGCCCTTCAGCCGTTCGGCATAGGGAAGCGCACTGCGGGGTCGTTCCATAACAATCTCCTGATCCCTCAGGAACACCAGCCCGGGGGCAAAATCGGGGTTACGCTGCAAGAGACCCTCATGCATCGCCATCGCATCCTTGACCAGGCCGGAGGCAACCAGGGCACGTCCCATCAGCAGGGACAGGGACGCGGATCCCGGCTCATCGGCCAGACTGGCCGTGGCGGCCTCGAGCGTGGACGTGGCCGCTCCGGATCCCTCCACCGCCTCCCCGTTTTCCGCCAGGCTCCGTCGCAGAGCCGGGGACGAATAGATGGCCAGTCCCTGCCTGGACCACTCCACCGCCTCGGCTGGCCGCCCGAGCGCCGAGAGAATCTGAGCCAGCAATTCGTAAGCCAGTGGCGCAGGACTCTGCCGGATAAGACCCTTTAAGGTCTCCACGGCGTCAGAGCCCCGTCCGGCTCTGTACTGCGCCATCGCCATTTCGGTACCATAGAAAGAAACATCCGGCATCGCCATGTGCAGGAACTGCCACAACTCCAACGCCTTCGCATCCTCCCCTATTTCAGTCCACATCATGGCCAGGGTATCCCGCAACCGGGTTTGTCCCTCGTTGACCCGCGCCTCCATCCAGTCGGCTTCCCGCCGGGCCTGCTCGAGATCCCCGATCTTGAGGCTGACGTCAAAAAGATCACTGTGAATTTCCGGTTGATCGGGCACCCCCTTTAGACTGGCCGAATACCCGGTCCGCGCCGCCACCCAATCCCCGCGAAGCTCAGCTAATTTCCCCGCCACCCCGTCCCGTACGGCAGGCACCGTGGCACGTTCCTGAATGGTTTTGAGCAGAGCCATGCCGCGCGGCACATCCTTCATCCGGGTGGCAAGATTCCAGGCAATGGGCCAGATCAACCGGTCGGGATCACGCCCCAGTGCTTTCTCATAGAACGCCATTGCCGAAGGAAGTTTGGCGCGATCCAAATCGTCACGGGCAAAGGCAATATAGAGATCCGTGACAGCCGCCGCCTGATCTTTTCTGCTTTGCAAAGCGTTTGCGGCGGCATCCAGAACCTCTCCCGCGCCGGCTACGCCGGAACACAAGCGGAGGGTATCCAGCACCGCAACTACATCTGAAGGAGCCGCTGTGGCGAGGCAGGAGGCGACATACGGCATCAGGTAATCCGGCGTTCCCGCATAGGCTCCGTTCACCGCGCGAACCCGCGCCAGTGCGAGTCCCGTCAAAACACGCTCGCCTCCATCCGCCCAAGCCCGCGCCAGAAACGGTTCCGCCGCCTTCATGCGGCCCATCCTGAGAAACTCCAGTCCGGTTGCGAGAATCGACGTCCCGGACAACCAGCGCGCATGCCGTTCAAGCGCCAACCCCTTCTGGCCATCCTCCGTCATACGCCCAAGCACCTGGAGCACAAACCGATCCTGCTCCTTGACTCCGAGCGCGAGGGCTTTATCCCACGCCTCGCAGGCCCCTGTCCGCTGACTCAGCGCCCACAGCGTCCACCCCAACTCCTGAAAGACGACCGCATCATTGGTTCTGAGTGAAACCGACTTTTCAAGAGCCGTGCGGGATTCAGCGAAGTTCTGCATCCGGGAATAAACCACGCCCGCCTGTTTCCAGGCTTCCGCATCCGCAACATCGTTTGTGACCGCCATCAAAGCCATACGCAGGGCCCCCTCCCAATCCGCAGACAGGGCACAGGCGCGCGATTTCGCGATCATCAGGTTTCCGGTTCCGTATACCCGTTCCTCAACCATGATCCAGTCCTGCAGCGAGATCCGCTTCGGATCCAACACCAGTGCCTGCCGGTAGAATTCATGTGCGGTTTTGTCATCACCCCGCCGCAACATTTTGACCGCCGCGCCTTCAAACCGTTTTGCCAGATCAGCCCGCCGCGCCGGCTCATCCGGATAAGCCTTCACGATGCGACCCCAGAGCGACTTCAAGACATCATCATTCTTCGCCCCGAGCAGACTGTCCCACAGCAACCCCGCCTGTTCAGGAGTCAGGGGGTCGGGCGCCTTTTCAAAAAACGCCGCAAGGCAGGCGGAAACCTTTTCAGCACGCCCTTTACGACTCTCCAGAGACGCCAGATACAACCCGAGCGCATGACGGTTTTCATCCGCCTGCCAGGCGGCGTTCAGGAAGGGCGCGGCGGCCACAAATCGTCCATCAGAAAACAACATCAGGCCTAGTTCACCCCGGGTAAACGACGGTTTCCATTTTGCAAAGCATTCAAACGCCCGGGCGTCTTGTCCGGTTTCCGCCAGTAAACTCAATACCCGGCGAATCAGGGCATCCCGATCCGGGGAGCCTGCCTGGATAACCACATCCAGGCTGACCAGGGCCTGGTTCAAGTCCTTCTCCCACATCAGCCAGGCCAACTCCCGATTGGAACCCGAATCACGCGGGGCAATCAGAAGGGCCGTTCTGAACGCCTGAGCGGCAGAGTTGGTCTCGCCAGCCTGAAGGCGAAGCGTCCCCATCAGTTTCCAGGCCTCGGCATATCCGGCATCACGAGCCACGGCGGCATCGGCCAGCGCACGGGCTCTCATTTTATCGCCTGCGGCAAGTGCCGAACGCCCTTCCTGTACAAGCTTCACAACGGATCGGTCGTCACGATCCGCCCCTTCGCACCGGAAAATCAACATCACGCCCAGCCCCACGCTCAACCAGAGTTTATTCATGGCAGCTTCCCTCCCGAAGCGGTCCACTTCGTGATCTTGCCCACACCCGGATAACGGGTCATGATGAATTCGTCCTCAACCATCAACTGGGAGAAGGAATGCCGGTGCAGGAAGGCCTTTGCGGCGGCCACCCCGTTCGAACCCGACTCTTCCAGCCACACATAATCCACCCGATTGGTGGCGGCCAGGGGAATCGCTTCCCCCGCCTTGACCCGGTGCATCACCTTGAACCCCTGACGACGCAACGGCTCAACCCATTCGGACTGCGAGGCCTCAAGAACGAACCCCTTGATAAAGGATGTGAGATCTTTTCCCCCCAACATTGCCGTCATGGATTGAATCTTTGGCTCAACCGCCGGGCCATTGGTTTCGGGCGTTAGGATGGACCAGATGGTGGCCCCTTCCGCAACGGCCTGAATATAATCCAAGCTCTGCTGCGCCGAAACTTCCTTTCCGCCCGCCGGGAATGGGGCCAGAAACTCAGTAGCCGGGTGTCGTTGCTCGTCTGGAATGGCGCCCCAAGACTCTGCCACCAAGCCCTGCCGCCGAATCGGCACCACGGACAATTCAGCAATCGACATCTGGCCCCGATTGCTTTCAAACCCGATAATCCCCGAGGGGGGCGGCTTCGCCAGTGGAACCGGCCCCAATACCGGAAGGCCATTCACACTCACCCACGCTCGCAATCCCTTGACCCGCCAAACCACCTTGAGTGTCTCCCCGGGAGGCGCAGCCGCCACGGCCAGGGTCACGGCCCCGCCACTCTGAGACTCCTGCAATCGAACTGTTTTTTCATCCACGGAAAGTCGCAGACAATGAGCCGGATCGACAAACCGAGCGTAGAGAACCGCCACCGTTCCAGGCGAACGGGAGAGAACCACCGAAATAGAGGCATCCATCCAAAAGTCGCTGCCCCGAATCCAAGCGGCATCCCCGGAATCCAGCTTCAACAGGCTCCCCACTACTCTTGCCCCGTTTAAATACGACCAGTGCTCGTAACTTTCAATGCCCGCGCTCGCAACCGTCAGGGGGCACGCATGCTGCAACCGGGTTAGCACCTGCGCCGCAGACCAATCTCCGCCGACACGAAGACGCGACAGACCATAGGGATCACGCCCCGGAGGGTTGTAGGGATTGGAGGCCGAAACAAAGGCCATATGATAAAACGAGGTGACATTCGCCGTGTTCAACTGGCCCGCCAGGGGATCCGCACCAACACGACGCCCGTCATCCGCAAAGGGATACACATAGGCCGCCACGGGGGATCCGTTCAGTTTGCCCATCAATTCGCTCGAAGCCCGGTAGTCTTCCTCAATCCTCTTCCTGAATTCCTCATCCGTCTCCACCCGTTTCATCTTGGGCAACCACTTCCTGACGCTCAGGAAATGATCCGTTGCTCCGGCTTCTGAAACCTTAATCGGCTCAATCGCTTCACGCCCCATGGAGGCCAGATTCCACTGCGGCAACAGGGCAATCTTCCGTATATCGCGCTCCTTCAGACGAGACTCGTCCCAACTCTCAACCGAAGCCGTGGGCACACACAGGGTGGCCCGCATCCCGAGCCGCCTCAACGCCGGGTGCGCCCGGATAAATGTTTCCTTCCGGGCCCCTTCGAACAAAATCAGAAGCGCCTTGCTGGGAAGCGGGAATCGCCCCTCCAAAAACGCGAGGGCATCCTCCGGGGTAATGGTGTTGTATCCAACTTGCTTGAGCGCCTCGAGGTGTGAAATCAGAGTCTCGGAAGAGGGATAAATGGCGCTGTCATCACGCGTAACCCCGGCATAGGAGAGCACCATGAAACCGTCCCAGTTCGACCAGGTTTCAGGCGAATACACGACGGGAGGCGACGGCTTGAGAACAAGCCAGGTGATCCCCGCAATCACACCGAGTAATGCCAGCCATTGCAACCCATTGAAAAACTTTTTCATTGGCTAACTCCGGGTTCCCCACAAGGTTCGGGAAAAGGTCAGAACCGCCCATGGCAACTGCCAGATAAGCACGAACATGTAATAGAAGCAGAACAGGATCCCGTAGAACCACAACCGGGATCGCTTCAGAAACAGATAGGCGCAACTCAACAGACAGCTCATCAGGAACACCCCCATGATGTAGATCAGCGGGGACCGGTGCTGTGTCATCGGCACATACAGCAAAGACCGCACCACCACCGCCGGCCCCAGCAGGGGAAGAATGAACCCCAGATAAAAAGAAATGGACATCAGGGGCGGGCGCTTCCACATGAATCCCATGCCCCGCAGCGTCTCCCGAAACCAGGACCGTTTCCACCGCATCTGCTGGCGAAGAAATGTCCGATGATCATCCGGCACGATCGTGGTCGTCCGCGAATCATCCTCATAGACCACCTTGTATCCCAATTCGAGAAGTGAATTGGTCAGGCTCCGATCATCACCAAAGGTCGCCGGCTTTCCAAAGAAAGTCTGATTGAGCCAGGCCTCCCTCACCGACATGAACACATCCTTGCGATAGGCCGCCAGCGGTCCGGAAAGACAGGTGACGGAATCAAATACACTTTCCGCCGCCTTCATGATCTTGAAGGCGACATAGTAGCGAACCGCCTGCATGCGGGTCAGCACATTGGTCCAGGCATTCTCCACATCACAATGCCCGGTGACGGCGGCAATTTCAGGATCAGCAAACGGCTTCACGATATTCTTCAGGGCATCGGGATCCAGGAAGCTGTCGGAATCAATGAAAACAATAAAATCCCCTCTCGCCCGATCCGCCCCCGCCGACATGCCGTGCCGCTTGCCCAGAGATTTCGGAAAGGTGATGACCTCGACCTCGGGATATTTCCGACAGGCCTCCTCAATCGATTTCTCAGTCCCATCGGTACTCCCATCATTGATCACAATAAACTGCAGCAACTCGGCAGGATAGGCCGATTCCATGACCTGGGTGATCATCCGCCCGACATGCTCTCGCTCATTGAACACCGGCGCCACCACCGTGATGGGCGGCAGAGTGTCGAGCGGCTTCGGCCTCCTGTAAAAGGAGGCAAAAACAAACCGGCTGATCAGGTAGGAGGCCACCAGAAGGCTGTAGAGAAAAATCGGAATATCCAGCCAGAAAAAATAGAAATTCTCGTACTTCATCACCAGAATGGCGCTGATGGTGAAGAGAAAGAAGAGCACGCTTCCCCAGCGTAACCGGACCCAGGTGGTTCGAGCCAGCCGCTTCCCCAGGGACTCCTCAAATTCGACGCCATACTTTCCGCCGGAAGGATGACGGAAGCGCACAAACGCTTTCAGCTCCCAACCCCCATGCACGAATTCTTCCGGCATCACGCCGGGCGGAACACGGAATTCAATCGTCAATTCTGAAACCCCGTCCGGAATCTCCAGCCCGTCCAACATCAATCCACCCTCGGAGATGTCCGTGACTCTGGCCGTTACTTTTTCGTTCTCTCCCGACCCGGAAACATATCGGATCGTCAGGGGGAAATTGCAAAAATATCGAAGGTGCTTCCGCCGGTCACTGACACTGGGACGGGAAAGATTGCGTCGCCGCCGATCCAGCTTGTTCACGGGATAATCCACCCCACCTGTACTCTCAACCTCATTATTCATGGCAGAACCACCCGCTCTCTTGAGAAGTCACTTGCGATGGCGCGGATTATGTCATCCCATGGAATTATTGGCAAGAACTTGCATTATTTTGATTATATTGGCTCCGGCCTCCGAAAAACCCATTGAATAAACTTGCACAAGGACTCCTGCGGAAAGTAATACTTTCGCATGACCACGCCACGAACCCCCTTCCCCCGAAGACTGATTCCATCGGGACTGGGAATTCTTTTATTCCTGTCGGGTTGCGCCCTCCCTCCTCGGCCTCCTTCGCCTTCCGCGCCCCCTCCTCCGCCGGTCGCTCCCGCTCATCATCACCCCCCTACCCCGGCCATCATCGCTCCCAAGGCCAAACCCGTGCTTCTTCTTCAGGCCACATCCTCGGCGCCGGATGAACGGGAACGCGAATATGCTGAAAAAATCACCGTTCGAATGACTGACTGGCTCCGGGAAGCCGGAATTCCCGTCAAAGTGGCGACTGACGACCAGTTCAGCCGCGACCCCGAAATAAAGGCCGGAGTGGTGATGCTTCCCTACAACCCGAAACCCAACGCCGCGCAACTCCAGGCCTGCAAGCGGTTCCTTGAAACCGGCGGAAAATTGATTGTTTTTTACTGCACCGAGCCCAAACTCGCCTCCCTGATGGGGCTTAAACTGGGCGCTTTCAAACCCACCTTGGGAGCGAACACCCGAACGGCTTTCCGCTTTATCGATAGCGCCCCTGCGGGAACGCCAACCCGCATCGAGCAAAATTCCCGCAATATCATGCCCGCTTTCCCGGCTGATCCCGGATCACGGGTCATTGCCTGGTGGGAAACAACCTCGGGACGTGACCCGCAGGAGCCCGCCTGGACAGAGTCCCGGCACGGATTCTGGATGTCCCATGTTTTGATGGAAAGTGATGCGACTCAAAAGGAGCAATTGCTCGTGAGCCTGTTGGGCGCCTGCGACCGCAAACTCTGGCAGGTCGCCGCCGCTCAGGTCATCAACCAACATTCCACCCCGGCCATGGTGGAACTTTACCGGCAGGGCGACTATCCCCGCGTTCTCGCCACAGCCCAGCAACTTGAGGCCATGCGGACCGAGGCGATAGCGCGAGCACAGACTGCAAAACGGGGAGAATTCAGGGGACTCTGGAATCATTCCGGCACCGGGTTCTCCCCCGGAAAATGGAACGAAACCAGCCAGACTCTTTCCCGAAACGGGCTTACCGCCATTTTTCCCAATGTCCAAAAACCATGGGCCGCCGATTATCCCAGCAAACTGATTCCGCCCTCAGGCATTCTGGCTCGCTACGGGGATCAACTGGAGGCTTCCCTCAATGCTACACGCGGCCACGGCATTGAAGTCCACGCCTGGGTGATTCTCTGGTCGCTGGAAGGGGCGTCTGACTCCATCATTGCCCCTTATCGTCGGGACAACCGGCTCCAAGTGACCGCCTCTGGAAAAACCCTCAGCTGGTTATGCCCCTCCCACCCCGCCAATCGTGCCTTCGAACTGGCAGCCATCCGTGAACTCGCGGATCGGTATCCCACATTAGACGGCATCCAACTGGACTACATCCGGTACCAGTCGTCTGAGGCCTGCTATTGCCAGGGATGCCGAAGCCGGTTCATCAAGGCAACCGGCATCCATCCCAAGCGCTGGCCCGCCGATGTGCGTTCAGGCTCCCCTGCAGCCGCCTATCGGGAATGGCGACGAAACCAGATCACGGAATTTGTTGCCGCCGTGCGCCGAGATCTCAAACACCTCACGCCCCGTCTCAAGCTCTCGGCCTCGGTCTATCCCCTTTATCCCGGAGTGCGTGACTCCATCGGCCAGGATTGGGGAGAATGGCTCAGGCTCGGGCTCATCGACTTCGCCTGCCCCATGAGTTATACCGCCGACACCACTAAATTCATCGGGTGGTACCGCAAGCAAATCGCGCATCCCGGAGTGCGCGGAAAACTGTTCCCGGGTATCGGGGTCACCACATCGGAATGCCGTCTCAACGCCGTTGAAACCATTGACCAGATTAATGCCCTCAGACGGGAAGGAGCCACCGGATTCACCCTGTTCGAGGCCAACCCCACCCTGGAAAAGGAAATCCTCCCCTACTTGCGGATGGGAATAACGGCACCTTAGGGCTGCGTCGCGGGCTCCATCGCATCAATCTCCCGCTTCATATCGTCGAAACAGTGGGGACAAAGGCCATGACTGATCAAGGCGAGGGAATGATCGGACACATATTCGTCCAACTGCTCCCATAAGTGGTCATCCAACCTGATTTTTCGACACCCGGAACAGACGGTAAGTAATCCGGTGATGATTCTTTTCTGCTGAAGATAGGTGTGCCCGACCGTGATAATGCCGACAATAAGAACCCCGATGGTGAGCACAGACCCCCGGTAAATGTTCATGCCACTCTCCCGGGCACCGAACCACAATGATGTCAAATCCAGAACTTCGTTCGTCCAAATCAACAGGATCAACATCAAAAACGCCATCAACTGCCAGAACGCAACGGCAAAAAGCCCATCCTTCTTGGGACTCCGTCGACTTCGCTCCTCAAGGATATCCTTCATGACTTCTCCCTTCCCACGAGACGACAGATCCACCCCTCAGAAATTATTCCTTTTCCGCTTCTGCCTTCGCCTTGGCGGCTTCCATTTTCGCCTGTTCCTGAATGGCTTTCATGAACGAGGCGGCGGCTTTGCCCGCATCCTCGGGCGTCATATCCTTGGCGGGCTTGCCGCCCATTTGCTCCATATCCTGCTGCCAGGAGGCCATCCCTTTCTGCATCTTCCGAGCACCCGCCTGGGCGCTCAGCGACATCAGCGCCAAAACCGCGCCGATGATCCCGAATACCAGCCAGGCCTTCTTGGCGGGCAACTTGTGAACCTCCACGCTGGCCGTAACAACCAGATACAAGCCCCAGGCCAGCCCGACCAACCCGCCAATATACGGAATGATCCCGGCAACCGCCGAGATCGGCGTAATGGCGGCGGCATAGGCGGCGCACCGGTAGGCCGTCTCATACGACTCGCTTGAGCCCATCAACTTCCAGATCACAAACAGGATGGCCGCGCCAATGAAACTCCCGACAACAATCCAGATGGGTGCCAGAATAATGAATCCCAAGGCCATCATGACCGAACCCACCGGCCCTAAATGAACAAGGCTCAACACCGCCTGAATGACGCCGCTGACCAAGCCCAGAACCACCACAAAGACAAGCGGATCACCGAACCCGCCGCCTTTCGGCATGCCGCGGTAAAACCCGATGGGATCAAGAATGACCTTCTTGACGGTTTCAACAATAGTGTCAAACGGTGACTTTTTCGTTTCGATTCCAGCATCATTATTCATGTTTATTACTCCTGTGATGTTCCCTGACAAGGGAATGTTGACACCTCCCTCATACCAACGCAACAGAAAACAGAGTTAAAAACTACCCCTGCCGCCGATACTCCGCAATCACGGGAGAACCCCAACGGCGGGTCAACCCAAGGCCCCGACATACCGCCTCCAGCGCCGCCGATAAGCCCCTGCAGCGTAATGCCCGGTGCAGAACCATCGGCAGGAAAAACTGCTTCTCGCGGGCTTTCAGGATAAAGCCATGCCTGGCAAATTCAGCATCAATCTCGTCGTGACGGAACATTCGCCATTCCCGGGTATTCCCCTCCAATTTCTTCTTCGCGCCAAACAGCGCCGGGGCTATGGCGTTGAGCCCCTCGCTGGTCGGATAGTCCACGATCACGGCGGCCCTCGCCACACGGGACAGCTCAGTGATAAGCGTCGGCCATGCCACGCAATGGGGAAGCAGTCGAAAAGACATCACGACATCAAAGGATCGGTCGGGAAACGGAAGCGCCACCACATTGCCCACCACAAAACGGCAGGCACCGCTTTCCACAAGCCCGGCAATCCGCTTCCGGCAGGAGTCGTCGCTTCCCAGAACCGTCACAGGAAAAGCGCGCCGACAGAGGGGATTCGCGAGCTGACCGTGCCCGCCGCCCACATCCAGAATAGAGGCACCCGGAGAACCGACCAGCATGCCGACGGTAATCTTTTCCTGAACGGCCAGCATCCAGCCTCCAACCGATCCAGCAAATCGCGCCGCATACCCGTCGGATGAAGTCTCGATATCCGCTGTTTCCGGTTTTGAAGCAATGGTCGCCATAGGGATGAACCCTATCACACCCACCGCCTGGACGAAAGGATGAAGGAACGGGCACCTAAGCCCCGGGGAAGTGGGCAGCGCACATCCGAATCCATTCCCGTGCGGCCTGATCCCCGGACAGAGCACGATGTCCCTCACGGATCTGGGCTTCGCGATACTTCTCGATACAACACATCTGCTCAATCATCCGGGCCATGAAAAGCACCTGCTTGTTGAGAAACTTCAGCCCATTCGAAAACTGAACGACAGGCTTCGGATGAAGAAGAGAAGACCAGATAATTTCGCCGGTAATCCTATTCCGGAGGGTCAGGGGCGGGAACTCCATCTCCACAATATCGCCCGGCACATAGGAATCAGGAGAAATGAAATACATCCCCCCGAAACTGATATCCCGGATTTCGCTGGCGCTGACCTCCACGTGCCCCTCCTTCCGGCACTGAACCGTCATCGACACGGGGTGACGTATGAAGCACCGCCTGTTCTTCCCCATGGCTTGTGACTGCATGCCAACTCCTCCTCTTTCCCTCCCTCGCGACTATACCAACGCCGGACAGCTTGATTATCACCCCACCGCCTTAGGTCAGCAAGATTATTGCAGAATGATAAAGTTTTCCAAAGGAGGACGGCGGAAATTTAACAAGACCTCACGGAGCCACATTGAAGCAGAGGAGTACCTTCTTGTTGCGCACCAGGAGTTTTCCATCGACCACAATCGGCATATTCCACGCTGCGATCGGGGGATCCTGCTTGATCCGGCCAAGCTCCTTGTAGGCAGCGCCATTCGCTTCAGCCAGAATGATATCCCCGGTTTTTCCGTGCACCACAATGATCGCCCCACCCGCCGCCCCAATGGGTCCGAATTCAAACCCGGACTGCTTCCACTTCGTTTCCCCGGTCGCCGCATCAAGACAGACCAGGGTCCCGGGAGTCTGCGGCATGGTAACACCATAAATGAAACCGTTGATATGCACCGGACTGCTGAAACGGGCCTGCAGATCTTTAGTCTTCCATACCAGCGTCGGCTTGTTGTCCGTAATATCCACCAGACCCGAGCCGACATTCCAGGCGCTGCTGATGAATATCCGTTTTCCAATCACAATCGGCGTGGCAGAGTTCTGGTTGTTGCTGGTACGCCAGGGTTGCGTCCAGAGACGCTGGCCATCCGCCGGATTGAATCCGATCAATCCTTCGCTATTGAACACCACGACCTGCCGCGTAGCACCCTCTCCATAAAAAATCGGCGAGGCGAAACCCGGGGCGCCCCCGGGCGCTTTCCATCGGGTTTCACCCGTCCTTTTGTCGAGCGCCACGACGGCAGCATCCGCTCCACCGGGAATCACAATAACCTGTTTCTCGTCAACAAGCGGTGAGGCGGCCCATCCCCATTTCGTATCTACGACCCGGGCAGAAAAATCGCGAACGGCATCACGCCTCCAAATTTCCTTGCCCGTGGCGGCATCCAGACAACTCACCTGCAATTGACGACTGATGCAATACAGTTTTCCATCGTCCAGCGCCGGACTCGGGGCGGTAAACCCGTTGGCATTCCGACTGGTACCGGGCACCGCAACGCTCCAGACAATCTGCCCCGTTTTCAAGTCCAGGGCGCGCACCATATCCGCCCCCCCGTCTTTTCCCTCATGATCCATCAGGAACACACGTCCCTCGCCCACCGCCGGATTGCCCCATCCCTCATCACCGAGCGGAAAAGACCAGCGCAACGCCGGCGGCTTGGCATTCCAGTCCCGGTTGATGACCAGATCAGCCGATATCCCGTCACCCTTCGGCCCGCGATACTGCCTCCACTCATTCGCCAGGGACATCGAAGCCATCCCCAGACATCCCGCCCCTGCCATCAACAGGATCATTGTACGAATCATGATTACTGCTCCTTTTTTCACCTTAAGCATTCCTATCCCCTTCAGTCTTCCGGCACGGCCAGGCCGCGGCGGGCGAGAAGCGAGCCATCCCTCTGGTAGAGATCAATACGGGTCGTCAGGGTGGCGATGACGGCCTGAATCGTGGAGAGGCGACTGGCCAGAAGATCGCGCTCCGCCTGGGCCACCAGCAACGCCGTGGATTTCCCCTCCTTGAACTTCGCCCGTTCCGCCTCCAGTTTCCGCTCCTGTAACTGTTGCGTAACCCGCGCCGCATCCACCTGCGCCCCCGCCTGCTCCGCCATGACCCAGGCCACCCGGACATCCTCCTGCGCAAGTTGGCGGAGATTGGCGAGGGCCTCCCCGGCCTGTTCCCGCCCCACTCCCGCACGCCGGTAATCCGCACGGGCCGCGCGGTTCCTCAACGGA
>CAIZMS010000304.1 GCA_903934155.1 uncultured bacterium
TCTAAACCCGGATCTACAAACTGCAGCATGGCCTTCAGTATCATGCCAGTGATTGGGAGGAACTTCAGGATCCCAAGGCGAGCTCCAAGGCGGTGCGGCCCGATGGCCTTCCCGGGCTAACCGGTGAGGCCACCGAGCAGTCCTCTCGTGCGACATCGCTGGAGGAAACCCTGAAACGGTTTGTGCCCATCGTGCCGGGCGCCGATTACCATTTTGAGCGGGATATGCACCTGCTGATTGTTCGCCATACCCGCGCCAATCTGGCCTTGATTGAGGATTTGATTGCCGCGTTGGATGCCGTTCCGCCCCAGGTATTGATAGAGGCCCGGTTTGTCACCACGCGAGCCAGCGATTTGCGTGAATTGGGAATCGATTGGATTATGAACTCCTCCCTCGGGGTTGGCGGGAAGCAGGACGGGCGAAGTTTTACCCAAGTGGGGAATGGCTCGAAGGCAACCTTTGCTCCCTATGGTTACGATGACAAGGGAACCTTTCCACTGGGTCCCCAGGGGAGTTTCGGGGTGAACCGTGCAGGCAGTGTCAATCCCGCCACCGCCTCTCAGGGGCTTAATCTCACGTATCGAGGGGTGTTGACCGAACCTCTGTTTACGGCTGTTCTTCATGCCTTGGATATTTCCGGAAAGGGTCGCACCCTTTCCGTGCCCCGTGTCACCACAGTGAACAATTCACCCGCCAAATTGAGAAATGGGCAGGATCTTCTCTATTTCGATGAATACCAGGCGCAGGTGTTCACTTCCTACGACCCGACGACCAAGTTGTCTCAGAGTTTTGCCGCTCTTTTTCCCAAGGGAAAGCCCGTTAAAGAAGAGCTCGGTATTACCCTGCTGGCTGTGCCGAGCGTGGGGGCCGACATGAGCACCATCAATCTCATGCTCATGCCCACTATCAGCCAGCAGGACGGCTGGACGGATTACCAGAATGAGTCCACCAACAAGGTGGCCATTCATCAGGTGGCGATCAAATTGCCGCTGATCGTGCGGCGGGAAGTTCAAACCAAGGTGATTGTCCAGACCGGGGAGACGGTGGTGATGGGCGGCCTGATTGATTCGGTCAAACAGAGCACGGTTCACAAGATTCCTTTTTTGTCTGATATTCCCCTGATTGGAAAACTTTTCACCCGGGTGGATGTGACGGAAGAAAATGAAAATCTTCTCATTTTTGTTACCGCCAGTGTGGTGAGTGAACGCGGCGAAACCCTGGTTACGCAAAGTCTGGGCCAGGCTCCGGGCGGGGATGCCGGAAAGACTCCATGATCGGATACAAGACAGCGATAGGCCTCGATTTTGGACGCGACGCCGTCAAGGTTGTTCGCGCTGAGCGGCACCCGGGTGGGGGGGTGGTGTTCACGCAGGCCGCTATGTTGCGTTTGCCGGGTGAAAATTCCGACACGTTTCCTGTTGTAAAGCGCTGGCTGGAGAGTCTGGCGTTACCCGACGATTCCTGTGTTGTTGGATTGCCGGGACGCTCGATCATTCTGAAATCCATTGAACTTGAAGCGGCGGATCCCCGAACTCCTGCCCAGGCAGCGGGCTTGGAAATTCAAAAGTTACGCAAACTGACTTCCGAAGACATGATTCACGATGTGAAGGAAATTTCTCCTTCCCGCGCCGGAACCCGTCGAGTGCTTCTCTTCGTGGTTCGCCCCGAAGTGCTCGAGTCCACGCTCGCCCAGCCGGTTGGCTTAGGGCTTGATGTCCGTGAGGTGACCCCGGGTTCCGTGGCGCTCTTTAATCTCGCCAAGCGGTTTTTACCGGTTAATTCCACCATACCCGATGTCCTTCTTGATATCGGGCACAAGACCACGGAGTTGATTGTTGGGGATCGCAGGGGAATTCGATTTGTGCGGTCATTCGATATCGGCGCTGGCCGGTTTGCCGAGGCATTGGCGGCCGACGGGCAGGTTTCCCTCGCACAGGCACACGAACAGCTTCAGAACGATGCTGGTATTTTCGAGACTAGTCCGCCCACCCTGACCGAGGCCCTCAAGGCCTGGTACGGGGAAATCGGATTATCACTGGATATATACAAGGATCGATTTCCCGAGAGTGACGATGTGCCGCGCCAGCTGCTTTTGGCGGGAGGGGGTGCCTTGATGAAAGGCTTGTCGGCCGGACTGTCGCAACGGTTCCCTTTTACGCCTGTGCGGTTTCCCCCTATTCCCCTGCCCGGGGAGAGTGCCGATCCGCTGGTTTATGCACTTGCGGCCGGATTGGCTTTAACCGGCGTCGGGAAGGAGATGTCCCGGGTATCGCTTGCACCTCCGGCCATGAAAGAGCGCGCTGAAAAACAGAAGAACCGGCTCATTCTGGCGGCGGCGGCCGGGATTGTCCTGCTTGC
Source organism: uncultured bacterium (assembly GCA_903934155.1). Taxonomy (GTDB): domain Bacteria; phylum Verrucomicrobiota; class Kiritimatiellia; order CAIKKV01; family CAITUY01; genus JAABPW01. The sequence continues at coordinate 2,359 of CAIZMS010000304.1, forward strand.
TGCAGGAACAATGGGGATTGAGGCCCGCCTGAACCAGCGATATGCCAGTCAGTGCCAGGAGGAGGCGGAACGGGCGCTGACCACGCGACAGCAGTTGCAGGAACGTCTCGATCATCTTCAAAAGGAAAACAGGTTGTTATTGGAATCACTCCGCCCCGTGTACAGCGCCCTCGAGGGCCGGGTGGCCTTGCTGGATATCATTGGAGCCGTTAGTGAATCCCGCAAGGGATCTGACTGGTTCGTTTCCCTTGCTACCGTGACGGGAGGCGGTTCTGAAACGAGTCCGGCAGGGGGGGCGAAAACAAATGGTCTGGCGGGAATGCCAAGCTTTTTGGTTCGGGGCTATACCCCGGATGCGGGATTCTATTCCGTCCGCGCCATGATTGACCAGTTGCGGCGGACTCCCCGTGTTGTAAATGCCGATCTCATGGAGGAATCCGCCTTGAATGTGACGGATTCGCTGGCGGCGCATTGGACGATCCTGAATGCCATTCCCTTTGCGCTTACGATCCAGACAACGTCGCCCAAGGCGCTCTCGCTTCCAATTTCCAGGACGGGGAGGGATCCTCTTCCGCAGACGCAAGCCGACTTGGTTGCTCTCTTACGCTCACAGGAAACCTTGACTCGGGACATTCTGGGGGCGTGGACTGTCATCGCCAAGCGTTTCACGACGTTCAAAACCAAGGACGACCTGTTCAGCCTCTCACCCCAATCCGATGTGGCTTTCATTGATTTTCGGGTTGCGCTTCAGGAGGCGAGACACAAGTTATCCCAGGCGGCAAAGGGGCTTAACATTCCCATTCCGGTCGATTTGGGGTTTGGGGAAGCGGTCCTCAAGGACAGGGATATGCGAACCCTTTTATTTCAACTGGGGGCAATTCACAAATGGGTGGAGATTGCCTTGGAGAGCTCTGTTTCATCCATTATCAAGCTGGAACCGCTTGAGCCTGTTCTCCACTCAGCGGGAAGCCAGGTGACCATGGAACAATATCCCTTCCGGGTGGTTTTCACCGGGCGCTTTTCGTCTGTTTTAGCGGTGCTCTCGGAACTGGGGGATGAAACCCATTTCATGGTTCTTCGTCAGGCGGTCTTGACCCGGCCCGACAGTGCCAATCCCGATTTTCTTGAGGTGTCCCTGGAAGTTGCCGCCCTGGAGTTTCCCGATCCCCCGGATGCCGCCA
>CAIZMS010000305.1 GCA_903934155.1 uncultured bacterium
CCCGCGGGCGATGCGAAAACAACTGGGGCTTGAGAATCAGGTTGTGATCGGCTTTGTCGGATGGTTTGTAATATGGCACAGGCTGGACCTGTTGTTGGAGGCTTTCGCCGAATTGGTGGCAACACGTCCATCCCTGCGGCTGGTTCTGGTGGGGAAAGGGCCGCTGAAGCTGAAATTACAGGAGCAAATCAAGAGGCTTGGAATGGAAGACCGTGTTATTTTTACAGGAGTTTTGTCGCATCAGCAGATTCCAGAGGCTATTGCTGCCATGGATGTTTGCGTTGTCCCTCATTCCAATGAATATCGATCTCCCTTAAAACTCTTTGAGTATATGGGGCAAGGGAGGTTGGTTGTAGCGCCTGCAACAGAGCCTGTTGAAATGGTGGTTCGGCATGGTGAAAACGGACTTCTGTTTAAGGCTGAGGATGAGAAAAGCCTGATGGATGCCTTGGCTAAAGGCGTTGACGATCTAGCATTTCGGCGCAAAATCGGGATGCAGGCTCGGCATGATGTGCTTACCTATTACACATGGCGCGAAAATGCCAAAAAGGTGCTTGCTTGCGTGGATCAGAAAACGGGAGTTATGCGGGCGGGGTGCTGACGGATCCGAAGGCGGTAGGTTTTGAGGCGTTTCGCACTGGTAGCCGCCGCTGTCAAGCGGTGGAGGGAGGGGGAAAAGACCATGCCGTGACTCTTCGGCGGTTCGGCAAGCTCACCGCAGGCGGGTTCGACAGGCTCACCGCGGGCAGGCTCACCACGGATCAGGGCGGATCCGGCGCGGCTACTTACCCTGTCCCGTGGCGAGGCCCGCCGAACCAGCTCGCCGCAGGCAAGCTCTTTCTTTAGTTTGACCCATCTTCTACAGTTCGAAAAACAGATATGTTGATAATCAACGAGTTACGAATGAGGCAAGAGTTCTTGCCAACACATTTTTTGTACCCTGATGTTCGGGCTTATAGTTCCTTGATTGTGGGCGGCACGGCAACGCCGGCGGCCCGAATCGCCTTATGAGAGTCTCCCGTCAATTGACTGCGCAGAAGGAAGTGGTGGCCATTGAAAACGGCTTTCACCTCCTGCAGGGCGTTGAGGCCACGGATCACCTCGCCCCATTCGCTGGCCAGATCCATCTGGCTCATCCTGGACTCCAGTTCGGTTTTGAGCAGGATGGCCAGGAAGCTGCAAAAGACATGTCCCCGGATGGTTTCATCGCACTTGTGATAGATCGGACGAGTGACCAGGATCGACTTGGTGGTGCGGATCAGGGATTCCACCGTCAGGAGGCTCTTGTAGGCCCTCGCCACGATTTCCGCATCATAATCCGTATTGGTTCGCAAGACCCACTTGCCGTCGAAACGGGCGTCCTCCTTGATCTTGGCCTCATCAATGGTGAACCGGCCTTCGCCTTCCTGGGCCAGGAATTTCCTGTATCCCTTGTTGCCGACCAGACTTTTGTCGCCACTTTTCAGTTGCTTCTTCAGCGCCTCCACAATGGCCTCCCGATCATGGGCGTCCTTCCGGCGCTGTTCCTCGTTCAAGCACACGACATAGCGGCGGGTGCCGATTTCCAGGTCTTTCAACTTCAGGGGCTGCGGGTCTTTCGCGCGCGTCCGCTCAGGCTGGATTTCCTGCCAGGCTCCACGATGTCTGAGGATTTTCTCGCTGACTTCGTTCTGGCGGCGCATCCGCACACCCAAGATGTAGCGCACGGGCGGTTGGGCGGACTCCAGTGCGGTGATGGTGTCATCGCTGATCATGCCCCGATCGGCCACCACGCAGACTTCCCGAATCCGGAAACGCCGCCGCATCCGATCAACCAGAGGGATCAGGGTTTTCACATCGGTCGTATTCCCCGGCCACATTTCGCAACACAACGGACAACCTTCGGCATCCAGGGCGAACCCGACAACCATTTGCTTCAGATCCGGCCGGTGATCCTTGCTGTATCCGTATTGTCCAATCGTCTCGCCGCCTGCGCCCTCAAAGTAGATCGAGGTGGTATCAAAGAACACAAGATCCACCTCGGTAAACAAGTCCCGCCGCCGCTCAAACAGGGATTCTTCAATCAGGTCTTTGATGCAACGCGGGCTCCCCAGCGTCTCCGGTTCTTTGGGTATGGCCTCGCCCAGAAAGGCCATAGCCCGGTAAAGGTGATGAAGTTCAAGACCCTCGGCTCCCGCTATCCGATATTCATCCCGCCAGTTTTCCGCCGCCCGGTCACTTCCCGAAGCAAACAGCCGGTGCAGCACCGTCAGGTAAATCGCCCGTTCCACATCGAACCCGTAACGCCGATTCCCCAGCAGCCCACGGAGAATTCGCTGAACCCCCATCTCTTCCCACAAGCGGCCGAACACCAGATCCGGACCGATCTTGTGAATCGACACCGGCTCGGTCTTGCCTTTCGCATGGGCATCAATCACCGCCAGACGATCCGCGAACCGCATCCCGGAACGCAGCAATCGTTCCATTTGACCGGTGGATTGCAGGATGTCCGCCCGGCCCAGTGTGGCCAGGATACGTTGCCGGACTTTCTTTCCGTCCCGGTAACTCTCCGCAATTTGGATGTAGGCGTAGCCCCCAGTTCGCGTCACTCGAAAAAACACGGTGCGTCTCCTTTGTCTCTACGCACCTCTATGACACGGCCATCACGGGCTCAAGAAAAAACACGCTTCCCTGAAAGAATTTGCCAACACATTTCGATCTCGGCAAAAATCACACCACGAGTTTATTGGGGTTTATGAACACTTTTCGGGAAAACGGTCAAATAACTGTAGAAGATGGGTTA